>JBILVW010000009.1:0-20415 GCA_044370205.1 Pirellulales bacterium
GCAGGATTCCGCACCGCATCACGGCGAGGCCGCGGGTCGAGTGGGCGTCGGTCGAGATCACGAGCTTTACGCCAGCTCGCTTCGCGGCGGCGGCGTGGCGGTCGTCGAGGTCGAGCCGCCAGGGGTTGGCGTTGATCTCCAGAAAGGTGCCGGTGCGGGCCGCGGCCTCGATCACGGCCTCGATGTCGACGTCATAGGCCGGCCGGCGGTTGATGAGCCGGCCGGTGGGATGGCCGATCACCTTCACGTGCGGGTTCTCGATCGCCTCGACGATGCGGGCCGTGATCCGGTCGCGGGGCTGGTTCTGGCCGTAGTGGAGGCTGGCGACGACCCAGTCGGCCTGCTCCAGCACTTCGTCGGGGAGGTCGAGCCCCCCCTTCTCCAGCATGTCCACCTCGATGCCCTTGAGCACCACGATCGGCGGCGGTCCGTCTTCGGCAAGCGACTCGTTGAGCCGGTCGATCTCACCCCACTGCGTGAGCAGCCGCTTGCGGTCGAGGCCGTGGGCCATCGTCACCCGCTGGCCGTGATCGGTGATCGCGATGTAGGAGAGCCCGCGGGCGATCGCGGCCCGCACCATCTCAGGGAGCGTGTCCTCGCCGTCGGTGGCCGTCGTGTGCATGTGGAGGTCACCGCGGATGTCGTCGAGGGTGACGAGATCGGGTAGTTCGCCCCGTTCGGCGAGCAGCAACTCGTCGCCCCCCTCGCGGAGCTCGGGCGGAATCCAGGGCAGGCCGACCGCGGCGTAGACGTCGGCCTCGGTGCGGCCGGCGCGGCTCTTGCCCTTCGGCGTGTCGGACTCCTTCGCTCCAGCCCCGAGTTCGTACACGCCGTATTCATTGATCGTGAGCTTCCGGTCGCGGGCTCGGCCGCGGAGCTTCACGTTGTGGTCCTTCGAGCCCGTGAAATACTGCAGGGCTGCGCCGAACGAGGCGTGCTCGACCACCCGCAGGTCGATCTGCACGTCCCGCGGGCCGCGGATGCTCGTCTTCGTGTCGCCCCGCAGGAGCACGGCCGACACCTCCTTCCAGCGGTGCAGGTGGTCCATCACGGCGGCGGCGTCGGTGCCGTCGACGACGAGATCGAGATCGCCCACCGTCTCCCGTCCGCGGCGCCAGCTGCCGGCTCCCTCCACCTGCCGCACAGCCGGGCACTCCCGCATCCAGTCGAGCAGGCCCTGCATGATCCCGTCGGCCTCCGACCAGAGCAGCCGGGCGTGCTCCGGGTTCTTGGCGAAGGCGATATTTTCGAGGATGGCGGCTTGCGTCTTCGCCCCGAAGCCCTTTACATCCTTCACCCGCCCGTCACGGCAGGCCTGTTCGAGCGCATCGAGCGAGTCGATGCCGAGCTCGTCCACGAGCAGCTTCACCTTCTTGGGGCCGAGCCCGGGCACCCGCATCAGCTCGAACACGACAGCCGGTACTTCCCGCTCGAGTTCGGCCAAAAGAGGCAGCTTGCCGGTGTCGAGCAGGGCCTCGATCTTGCCGGCGAGATCACCGCCGATCCCCTCGAGATCGGTGAGCGGACGGTCCGGGTCGGCTCGGACGGTCGCGAGCGATTCGACCATCCCGCCGATCATTCGGGCGGCGTTGCGGTAGGCCCGCACGCGGAACACGTTGCCTCCCTGGTATTCGAGGAGGTCGGCCACGTGGTCGAAGACGGCGGAGATGTCGGCATTCGTCATAGGAGGCGGCTCTCCCGCCATCCTAGCGGGCATCCGCCGCTTGGTGGAACGCGCACCGGCTCGGGTGCGGTACAAGTCTCGTCGCGGTGGGCCGCGGCGGCCCAATGCTCCTCGAGCTTGCACCGACACCCTCGCCTCCCGTTTTGGGAATCGGCGGACATTTCGCAGGCGGCAATTCAGCGGGCGCCGAGGCCCGTTGGGAGGGCGGCGGTGGGGTAGCGGGGACCGACGGAGGCGGGCTGCCACGAGGTGGTGTGGCTCGTCGGTTCGAGGAGCCGCGGGAAGGCGTGGGTGGCAGCGCCCGGGCCGGAGCCGGGGAGCAGCGGCATGCCGTTGGTGCCGGTCGCCGATGGCTGGGACGGGGTGGTGCCACTCGGGGGCACCTGCTGGAGCTGCTGCGGCCAGGCCGGCGCCGTGCCACTGGCGGTGCCGGGAAGCGAGGGGGCGGCAAAGCTGCCACTGGTGGCCGGCGGTGCGGTCGGGAACTGCGAGGTGGTCGGCAGCTGCGGAGGAGCGGGAGCCTGTGGGGCGGGAAAGCCGTTGCCGTAGGTCTTCTGCAGATCCGGGATCGGCTTGAGCGACGGCGCCGGGGCGAGGGCGGGCGGCTGCGTGGGTTGAGGTTGCGGGGCGGCAGGGGTGGTGGGCATCATCGTCGTGCCACCCTGCGGCACGATCGGCTGCGGCTGCTGGAACGTCGGGGTCGCATAGCCGGCCGGCGGAAGGGCGGGAGGCGTCGCCGCCGGCTGGCCGGGAATGAGCTGCTGCGGCACGTCGGCGCCGGCGGCACCCCAGGCCTGAGGCGTCGTCTGGATCGGCGCGGCGAACGGGCTCGCTGCCGGGGCGGCGGGCGGCGCGGGCAGGCCCGGCTGGGCATAGCCTGCCGGGGCGGCGTAGCCGGGCTGCATCTGCACGTACTTCGTCGTGGTCACGGCCCGGTACTGCGTCACCGGCACGTTGACCGCCTGTTGCACGTACTGTGTCACCGGCTGCATGCACTCGTGGCTGCAGCCTGTGCACGGATCGATCTCGCAGGAAGGCTTGTAGGTGGTGACAGGCACGCATTGATATTGCGTGCGGTAGGTCGTCTCGGGCACGTAGCTCGTCTGCTGCATCGGCACCATCACCGGGGGCGGAGGGGCAGGCACCGGTGCCATGACCGGCGCCGCGACGGGGGCCATCACCGGCGCCACCGCGTAGACGGGCGCCTTCCTGAAGCAGGTGCCGCAGCCTGCGAAGAACTCACTGAGGCAGCACTGGGTCTGCGCCATGCATGCGCGGGGCGTCGTCAGAGCCCAGGCGGTTGCCAGCAGCAGCGTGGCGGTCAGTCGAAGCGTCTTCATCACACTCTCCTCCGATTCGGTCCGATGATCCGGCGGCGGCCTGCGGGCGGAACTGCGGACATTCCTAGCCTAGGTTGCGCGGCGGCGCGGCTTGCGGAAAAAATCGGGCACGATTCATGAATCCGGAGCCCGGATCCGTCATGATCGGCACGGCCGTCACAACCGGAAGTGGCCCGGTCGCTCTCCAAGCCGACTACCGCCGGCGGGCTTCGAAGCGGTCGTAGAGTTCGGCGAGCGAGTCACGGAGGTTGCCGCCGTGGCGGGCGAATGCGTCGTCGATCTCGGACGGTGACATACCTCCCGCGCCGGGCAACCGTTCGACGAGTCGTTCGAGCAGGACGCGGCTCGTGTGGCAGTCAATGAGTGTCGGTAGTTCCGTCACGCGGTGGCTCGTGACCAGCAGGCCAGATCGGCGCCAGGCCGCTGCCCACCGCACCGCGAGCCGTCCCGTCCGGCCGAGTTGCTCCCAGCTGTCGATGCAGGCGATCGCTCCAGGCGTCGATCTCAGAATCGCACGCACGATGCCCGCAGCGTCGCGGCACGAGCGGGCCCGAAACGGCCCGACGCAATGGTCCGTCTCGGTGAGCAGCCGGGCCAGATGCACGAGCAGATTCGTCTTGCCACTGCCGTGGGGTCCGACGATCGCGCCGGTACTGGATGGCAGCGCGTGGAGCCGGGCCGCCAGGGGGGCGAGGTCGAGTGGGGTGCCGTCTGCATCGAGCGGCGTCAGGGAGCCGGGCTGCGTGTGCCGGGTGGCAAACGGGTTCGAGGCCGGGCGGGGTCGAGGGCCCGTCACGTCGTGGCCGCCGGCGGCATCCGGGCCGGGGGGACGTGCCCGACGTCGAACACATGCTCCGAGACGAAATCCCGTCCACCATGAAAAAAGATTCGCACCCGTATGCACCAGCGAATCTTGACGATCACACCCTCGTAGGACAGCGGGCTGCGGGGCAGCGTCACGGCAAAGCTCCCGGCTTCGCGTGGGGCGGCCGCCCGCTCGAAGAAGTGCACGCCGAGGTCTTCCTCCCCCTTGCCCTCCGTGTACCAGAGCACGGAATGCTCCACGGCTCGCAGCCGCTCGTCGCCGAGGCCGCTCACCTCGTATCGCAGGCTCAAGGCGTCGCTCGGTTCGTAGCAGCGATCGGGGCGGTCGAACTGCACGTCGATATGCGGCCCATGCCGCGGCGTTTCGCCGGCGAGGCTCATGATACGGCCGCCTCCCGCTGGACCGCCGGATGCTGCGGCGTGCTCCGTGTCTCGACGTCGGGATACACCGCCACCGGAAACACCCGCACGAACGCCGGCCAGCGGGCCGGCGCGCCCTGCACCACCAGCCGCCAGCGCACGGCGTTATGTTCCGAGGCGAAGGAATGCATGGCATCATCCGGAATGGTGATCGACGACCGGACCTCGAACCGGGACCCGGGCAGCAGGGCGACGTCCGACCAGGAGTCGAACTGCCGCCGCCAGACGACGAGGTTTTCGCTGCGGGCGTCGGTGCCCTGCCGAAACGTCGCCTGCTCGACCATCTCCAGTGACAACGTCAGCATGCGGATTTTGCCCGAGCCTCCCTGGGCGAGGAGCACATCGTAGGTGCCACCGGGCAGCAGGGGATGATCCGAGATCTCCAGCTGCGTGGTGCCGACGGCCGCGGAGAGTACCAGTCCGCGGACGACCAGCGCGATGGCCGCTCCTCCCACCGCCACGAACGGCACGAGGACCGCGAGGAGCAGCCAGTCGATCCGGCCACTCGTGAATTCGAGTCCTGCTCCGATGGCGAGTACGAGCAGCACGAGGTTCCAAAATGCCGCGAAGAGCCCGAGGCCGAAGAGCGTCCAGTTCTCAGGGCTCTCGAGCGGGAGACGATACCGCAGCTGCGTACCGGGAGAGTTGACGAGGTCATCGCATGGTGGCAGACCTGGGCGGTCGGAGTTAGCGGCCGTCCCGCGGTGGGCCAGGAGGCCGGGAATGCCGGTCGCTGCGGCCAGCGCTTCTTCGGAGCGGCCCCAGCGTCGAACCGCACGCACGAGCCCGGATCCGCCAAAGGCGAGCAGGGCGGCAGGCAGCAGCAGGGCGAGCAGCCACATCCACCAGTTGTAGCCCCGCTCCAGCACGACGACCGAAGGATCGGACGGGTCGTACCACAGCGGAATGTCGCCGCCGATCTGCCAGGCATCCAGTCGGGAGACTGCCGCATCGCGATCCATCGAGGTGAAGGACGCCAGGGGGCGGGTCCAGGCTTCGTAGGTCGTGCCGTCGGCCTCGTAGCGGACCCGCACGGTGGGCTGCCAGTTCGTAGCAGCCGAGCCGGGCTGGCGGTCTTCCCCGCGCCTGACGAGGCCCGTCGCCACGACACGTCCACGGGCCTCGACGAAATCGTGGTTGATCCGCCACTCGGGAACGGCGACCCCGGAGATCAGCAGGGCCGCGAACACGACGCCGGCGCAGACGAGCACCCCGTGGAAAAGACCGTCACCGAAGGACCCCCACGCCTCGGAGCCCGTCCGCCGGTGGCCGCGTTTTTTGCCGAAGATGCGCGGCAGCCTCACGATCGCTCCCGAAGCAGTGTCACGACTGGCCGACGGGTTCCACGACTTTGTCGGTCACGGTGATCGACGACGTCTGCTTGCTGCGGAAGAACCCGATTCTTTCGAGAGCCTTGTAGACCTCTTCGAGCGTCTTCTCGCCGAAGTTCGAGATCGAGAGCAGGTCGGTCCGCGTGCAGTTGAGGAGGTCGTGGACGGTGAAGATCCCGCGCTCCTCCAGGCAGTTCGTGGTGCGGACGGAGAGGCCGATCTCGGCGGTGCTCATTTCCAGTTTCTCGGCCATTTCGTCCGACTGAACCAGATTCTTGTACGGTATGCGGGGCATGGGTTCCCTCCCGTGCGTGTCGTGTGTGGTGGTGCCGTCGGCCACGTGAGGCCGAACTCGGCTCACGACGAATATAATCGAGTCGGTAGGAAATGGGCCACTCTCATGGCCTGCCATCACCGTCGCGCCGCCAATCGCGTGTCTCTGGCTGGCCCTTTGGGGCCCGTAAACCGTGCAGCTTTCCTCGTTCGACAGCCTGAATGACAGCCAACGCCGGGCGGCGACGCACGTCGAGGGCCCGCTGCTGGTGCTAGCAGGGCCTGGCAGCGGGAAGACGCGAGTGGTCACCCATCGCGTGGCCCATCTGATCTCGGCAGGTGTTCGCCCCGACCAGATCGTCGCCCTTTCGTTCACCAACAAGGCCGCCGATGAGATGCGGCGGCGGGTGACGGAGATGGTGGGGCCTCAGCCGGTGGAGATGGGCACCTTCCACCGATTCGCCGCCCGTCTGCTCCGCCGGCATGCGAGGCTCGTGGGGCTGACAAGCGACTATTCCATCCTCGACCCCGACGACGCCGGCGGGGTCATCAAGCGGGCCGTGAAAAAACTCGGCCTCGCGCTCTCCCACGTGCCAGTGGATCGACTCGCAGGCGTCATCAGCCGGGCCAAGAACGACCTGCTCACGCCGGAGACGTTCGAGCCCCGCTGGGGTCGGCCCGTCGAGGAGGTGGCCAGGAGGGTGTGGCCCGTGTACCAGGAGCTGCTCCTGCAGTCCAACGCGGTCGACTTCGACGATCTGCTCGTGCACGTCGCCCGCCTGCTCGCCGATGCACCCGACCTCCGGGCGAGCCTCGACGCCAAGCACCGCTTCATTCTCGTCGATGAGTATCAGGACACGAACGCGGTGCAGTATTGCATCCTCCGCGGCCTGTCGATCGACCACCCCCATCTCGCCGTGACGGGCGATCCCGATCAGGCGATCTACGGCTGGCGGGGGGCGAGCATCCGCAACATCCTCGAGTTCGAGCGGGACTACCCGACGGCCACGGTCGTGAAGCTCGAGCACAACTACCGGAGCACCGCCAACATCCTCGGCACGGCCGACCGGCTCATCGCCCACAACTCGCGGCGGAAGCCGAAGCGGCTGGTCACCGATGCGCCGCCCGGCTCGCCCGTGCGGATCGTGCTCGACGCCTCGGGACACGACGAGGCCGACCGGATCGCCAACGAGATCACGGAGGCGATCGCGGCTGGACGGCGGGCCGCCCGCGACTTCGCGATCCTGTTCCGCACGAACGCGCTCTCGCGGTCGCTCGAAGTGGCCCTGCGCAGTCGCGGTATTCCCTATCAGCTCGTCCGTGGGCTGGAGTTCTTCAAGCGACGGGAGGTTCGCGACGTCGTCTCCTGGCTGCGGCTCATCCGCAATCCACGAGATGACGAGGCGCTCTATCGCGTGATCAACGTGCCGGCCCGCGGGATCGGCCGCCAGTCGCTCGACCGGCTCGCTGCTCATGCCGAGCTGCGCCGCGTGCCCGTGGTGGAGGCGGCCGCCGAGGCGGCGGGGATCCAGGGCATCTCGAAGCGGGCGAGCAAGGCGCTCGTCGAGTTTTCCCGGCTGCATGCCGAGCTGTCGGCGCTGCACGGCCGCGAGCCCGGCGTCGGCCCGCTGCTGGATGCCGTGCTCACGAAGAGCGGGTATCGGCAGATGCTCGAGGACGAGGGTGAAGACGACGAGGAGGGGCAGGATCGACTGGCCAACGTCGAGGAGCTGCTCACGGCCGCCCGGCAGTTCGACGACGAGGCCGAGACGCGGCGGGGCGCCGCGGGGGCTGATGCCGACGACGATCCGCTGGGGGGCTTCCTCGAGATGACCGCTCTCGTCGCCGACACCGATGCCTGGGATCCCTCCGGCCAACGGGTGGCCCTGATGACACTCCACGCGGCAAAGGGGCTCGAGTTTCCGGTCGTCTATCTCGTGGCGGTCGAGGATGGCATCCTGCCCCACGAGAGGAGCCTGGATCATCCCGACCAACTCGAGGAGGAGCGGCGGCTCGTGTTCGTGGGCGTTACCCGCGGAAAGGAAGAGGTCTGCGTGAGCTGTGGCCGGATCCGTGACTACCGCGGCACCCGGCGGATTGCCGCCCCGAGCCTGTTTCTCACGGAGATGACCGGCAGCGAGACGGTGGTGATCGGTGCCGAAGCGCCGCCGGTCAGTGGGGTCGTGTTCGATCCGTTCGGCGATGCAGCCCACCGCCATGAGTTCGACGACGATATCCAGGAGCCGCCGCAACGGACGGCGGCGGCCGCGAGCGTGGCCCGCCAGGACGGCCTCGTGCTCGAACTGGAGGATGCCGACGAGGCAAGCCGGCTCGCGTCACAGCCGCGGGAAAAACGCCGATCGCGGCCGACCGCCTTCGAGACGGCCGCCGATCTCGCCGCCCGAATGGCCGGCCGCGGCCCACAGGTTCACGCATTCGAGAAGGGTCAGCGGGTACGGCACGCCGAATACGGCGAGGGCGTGATCGCAGGCATCAGCGGCTCTGGCCCCCGCGCCGTCGGCACCGTGATCTTCTCCGGCCCAGCCGGCACCCGAAAATTCATCCTCGGCCACGGCGCCCTCGCGGCCGTGGAGTGAGCAAGAACGAGGAGGGGCAGCCCCGACTCACGCGCGAGGCAGCTCATGCCGCCTGTCAGCCGGTGGCGGCGTTGGCCCGCCACCAGGCGACCGTCGCGGCCAGTCCCTCGTCGAAGGACTGGCGGGGCTCCCAGTCGAGCAGGGAGCGAGCCCGGGAGATGTCGAGGCCGCGGCGGGGTTGGCCGTCGGGCTTCGATGTGTCCCAGACGATCCGTCCGTTGAATCCACAGGCGGCCGCGATCTTCGCCACGAGGTCGCGGATCGCGATCTCGCTGCCGCCCCCGAGGTTGATCGGCACGGGCTCCTCCATCGCTTCGGCGGCTCGCACGATCCCCTCGGCCGCATCGTCGACGTAGAGAAACTCCCGGGTGGCGGAGCCCGTGCCCCAGCAGACCACCTCGTCGGCTCCCGCCAGGCGGGCCTCCTCGCACTTGCGGATCAGCGCGGGGATCACGTGGCTCGAGGCGGGATCGAAGTTGTCACCGGGACCGTAGAGGTTCACCGGCAGGGCCACGGCGCTGGCGAGCCCGTATTCCCGCCGGTAGCCGTCGAGCATCACGAAGATCGCCTTCTTGGCCACACCGTAGGGAGCATTGGTCTCCTCCGGATATCCATTCCAGAGGTCGTCCTCCCGAAAGGGCACGGGGCAGTGCTTGGGGTAGGCGCAGACGGTGCCGGTGTGCACGAACTTCTCGAGGCCATGGCGGCGGGCATGCTCGACGAGATGCAGGCCCATGGCCATGTTGGCATAGAAGAAGCGGCCGGGATGGGCCATGTTGGCTCCAATGCCTCCCACCTCGGCGGCGAGGTGGATCACGACGTCGGGCCGGGCTTCGGCATACAGTCGGGCGACGTCGGCCTCGACGGTAAGGTCGAAGTCGCGGCGCCGCGGCACGATGATCCGATCGTCCGGCACACCACGATCGCGGAGCAGCCGACAGACGGCCGTGCCGAGAAAACCGGCGCCGCCGGTCACCACGATCCGCTTGGTCGAGAGGTCGATCATGCGTCGTCCTGCGGTTGCCGGATCAGCCGTTGGGCACGGCGGCCGCGTGCCCCGCAGCCACGAGCACCTGCTCGCGCCGAGCCAACTCCATGTCGGAGTCGACCATCAGAGCCACGAGTTCAGGGAACGACACTCGGGGCGCCCAGCCAAGCTGTCGGCGGGCCTTGGCGGAGGTGCCGAGGAGCAGATCGACCTCCGCCGGACGGAAATACCGTGGGTCGATCTCGACGAAGTCGCGGTAGTCGAGGTCGAGACGGCCGAACACCAGCTCGCAAAACTCTCGCACCGAGTGGGTTTCGTCCGTCGACACGACGTAGTCGTCGGGCTCATCCTGCTGCAGCATAAGCCACATCGCCTCGACGTAATCCCCGGCGAAGCCCCAGTCGCGGCGGGCGTCGAGATTTCCCAGATAGAGTTTTTTCTGCAGACCGAGCTTGATCCGCGTGGCAGCCCGCGTGATCTTGCGGGTCACGAACGTTTCGCCTCGCCGGGGGCTCTCGTGGTTGAAGAGGATGCCGCAGGAGGCGTGGAGGTCGTAGCTCTCCCGGTAGTTCACCGTGATCCAGTGGGCGTAGAGCTTGGCCACGCCGTAGGGCGATCGGGGATAGAACGGCGTCGTCTCAGACTGCGGCGTCTCCACGACCTTGCCGTACATTTCCGAGCTGGAAGCCTGGTAGAAGCGGATCTGGTAGCCGACCGCATCCTGGAAGTCGCGGATTGCCTCCAGCAGCCGCAGGGTGCCCACGGCCGTGACGTCGGCCGTGTAGGTCGGCTGGTCGAAGCTCACCCGCACGTGGCTCTGGGCGGCGAGGTTGTAGACCTCGGTGGGCTTGATCTCGCGGATCAGCCGTGCGAGCCCATTGCCGTCGGCCATGTCCCCGTGATGCAGCACGAAGGGCCGCTCCACCTCGTGGATGTCACGATAGAGGTGCTCGATCCGCTGTGTGCCGAAAGTACTGGACCGTCGCACGAGGCCGTGCACCTCGTACCCCTTGTCCAGCAGCAACTCGGCAAGATAGGAGCCGTCTTGGCCGGTGATTCCAGTGACCAGCGCCCGCTTCGACTTCGCGGTCATCCCTGTTCCTTCGTTTGTGATGCCTGATCGGTTTTCGCCGCCTCTTCCGCCGACCCTTCATTTCTGGGCGAATGCTCGTCGGCCGCGATCTGTGCGTCAAGTGCCGGCAGCAGTTGAGCGAGAAAATCACTGCACTCGAACGTCGCCTGCGACGCCGTGAGTTTCGTCTGGTCGATGATGGCGTAGAGCTTGTAGACGGCGGTTTCGCCATTGAGCGCGATGCGGGCGATGCCCGGAGCGATCCAACGGAGTTGCCGAGCCTTGGTCTGGTCCGCAGGAGCATCCTTCGGAGCGTCGGGATCGGGGCTCGACACGCCGTAGGTCCAGAACACCCGCAGCGTCTGCCCCTGCTTGCGGAAGGTGCCCGTGAAGGTTTCAGCCAGGCGGCCATCGGGGAGCTTGATCGTTTCGCGGTGCTCGGGCTCGGCGATCTCGAAGCCGGCGCCGGGATAGCAGCGGTCGGGCGTGTGTCCCGAGGCGTCATGGGGCGTGGCGCAGACCACGAAGGCCGAGACGGGGGTCTTCGTTCGCCCGTTGCGAAACAGCTGCGAGACATGCCCCACGGCGCCGGCTCGCTCGAGCTCCCTGGGATCCGACTCGAGCTCGCGGTCGTAGCTCCAGTCGCCGAAGGTTTTCGGGAACGCCCGTTCCAGCAGCCGGGCGGCCCGCTCGAGACCTGCCAGATCCTGCCGCTTGGCCCAGCGTTCGGTCCACATTCCCTGCACGATGGTCACGCCGGCCACCATCAGCACGGCAGCTACGGCGGTCGTGAATCCCGCCCCCGTTGTCTTCATTCGTCGCTCCTCCCGCTATCGGACCACCGCAGGTCTGCCGCTCAGTTCGGCACCGGCGACGCATAAAGATGCCGCGGGCTGTCGTCGTTCACGCCGTTGACGACCGTGCCCAGCACGCGAATGCCCACCGACCGGAGTCGCTGCACGGCCTTGGTCACGAGCGGCACACGGCTGACGTCTCGCATGGTCACGATGATCGCGGCATCGCTCAGCTGTCCCAGCAAGAGCACGTCGGCGAACGCGAGCACGGGGCCCGCGTCGATGACCACCTGGTCGAACGACTCGCGAAAGCCCTTGATGATCTTCGCCGTTTCGGGCCGCGACAGCGCCGTGATCGACGAATAATCACAGGCCCCGCCCGTGACCGCGAACAGACCCTCGATGCCGGTCGGCTGCACGGCCTCGTCGTTGGTGATTTCGCCCCGCAGGAGCTCCGGCATCCCGGAGCGGAGGTCCAGCTCGAGGGCGAGGTGCACATTGGGATGACGCAGGTCGCCGTCCAGAAGCAGCGTGCGGCTCCCCGCCCGCGCGAGGCTGGCGGCGAGTTGGGCGGCAAACGTCGTCTTTCCCTCGTGCTCCATGGCGCTGGTCACGATGATCACCTTCGGGGACTCGCGGCCCGTTTGCGAAATGATCGCCCGCACGCCGTCCACGCATTCGGCGACTTGGGCCGTGTTGGGCTTCTTTCGCGAGCGTGACACGCGGGGCACGGTGCCGATCACGCGTAGCCCGATCCGCTCAGATACCTGATCTGCCGCAGCGATGCGGTCGCGGAGATATTCGAGCAGAATGACGAGGCCAGCGCCGGCACCGAATCCCGCCAAGGCCGCCAAGCCGGCGAGCATCGTGCGAAAAATCTCATCGCCATCTCCTGGCACGCGGGCCTCTTCGAGCAGTTCGACCCGGTTGGGCATCGCGATGTCCACTTCCGATGCATTGAGCTGCAGCCCCATCTGGTTGGTCACCAGCTGGAGTTGTGCGATCTCGTTTCGTCGAGCCTCGAGGTCGGCATTGGCATTGCCCATCGCCGTGACCTCCTTCGCCACCTGGTCGAACTCCTTCGACGTTTCCTCGAGCCGCTTGGCGAGCATCTCTCGGCGCAACCGCAGCATCACGGGGCTCCCGGCCGCTGGACCGCCCCGGCGGCCGGCCGCCTCGGCCGCCGCCTCGGCCGCCAGTTGGGGACGCAGCGCCTGGGCCCGGGTTTCGATGCGACTCAGCAGATCCTCGCGCTGGGCTTGGAGCCGACGCACGGCAGGGTCGTTGGCTCCTCGGGCACTCCGTCCGGCCTGCGTGGCGATCAGTTCCTCCACCTCGGCCAATCGGCCGCTCAGTTCGGCGATCTGGGGATGCCGCATGAGCAGCGAATCGACCGAGTCGTCGGGCAGCGCCGCCTCGCCGGGCACCTCGCCACGGGCCTGGGCATCGATGAGGGCCAGTTCCGTATCGATCGCCGTCACGTCGCGTTGGAGCTGATTCAGTTCGGCTCGGAGGGTGCCGAGGTGGTCGAGCAACAGGCTTCGCTGCGTCGAGGCCTCCGAGCTGTCGCGGCTGCCGAGCTGCTTCGCGAGGTTGTTGAACTGCTCCATCCTCGTCCGCACCTCGGCCATGTTCTCCTTGTACTTCTTCTCGAGCATGTCGCGGCGGGCGAGTCGTTCCGACCGTTCCTTCGTGACCACGTCGGTGAGGTAGGCCTGCGTCACCGCGTTGACGACCTGCGTCACGTCGCGGGGATTCGCACCGCGCAGCTTGATCTGCACCACTTCCGCAGCCGTCGGCGCGACCGCCTGCATGTTGCGGCCGAGCCAATCGACGGGATCCGTCTCCTCGGCGAAGATCGAGAGTTCCGAGATTCCGGGGCGTCGCAGGGCCGAGGTGAGCACGAACGGACTCTTGATCAGCTGCAACTGCGTCTGGCGATATTGGTCGTAGTCGCCGGCGCCCGCCCCGGCGCCCGCCCCGGTGAACGTGCCCGGATTGGCCCGCACCCGCAGCCATGCCACGGCCTCGTAGCCACGCGGCAGAAAGAACCAGGCCGAAACCGCGGCCGTCAGCCCGAGTGCCAGCCCGAGTGCGGTCGCCGGCAGCCAGCGCCGGCGGATGGCATGCCAGACCCGGACAAAGTCGAGGCCACCGCCGAGCTGATCGCCGGCGGGGCCGTAGGGAACCGGGGGCTGGTACTGCTGCGGCAGCGACAGCGCGGAATCAGTGATGGTGGAGAGCATGCCTCCCGGGGACGCAGCCGCCTGCGGCAGCGCGTCGTTGGTCGTCGTGCTCGAAAAAGAGTTTGTGTCGCTCATGTCAGCATCGGCGGATCCGGCAGCCCGGGGCTTCCGCCTCGCGATTCCTGCGTTGCATCATGCCTGCCTGGACTTGCCCAAGGCTTCCGGACTCGCCGGCTTCGCCGCGGCTGGGGCGGGCCGAACGCCGCCGACCACGGTCGCCGGAGCGATTTCCTCCGTGAACACCATCATCTTCAGGATGGACTGCTCCAGAAACAACAGGCCCAGAGCCATCGGCATCATGAAATAGCCGGCCCAGTCATGGAAAATCTTTTCCGCCACTTCGGGATTGATGGTGTACATGACTCCCGTGACGGTGATTCGCGTGGCATTGACGATCAGGGCGATCGGGATGGCGCTCGCCGCGATGATCAGTCTTTCCCACCATTCGCCACCGCCGACGAGCACGATCATGAGGGCCAGCCAGACGAAGATCGTGAGCATCCGCAGTCCGCTGCAGGCGTCCACGACGCCGAGCACCTGCGAGTCACCGAGCACGATCTTGTTGCCCTCGCGATAGGCGTCGAGGCCGAACGTCTGCAGCGCGTAGGTGCTTAACATCGTCGCGAGTGTCTGCAGCGGTCCGAGGAGGTAACGGGTGGCTTCGTCCGGGAGGGGATACATGAATATCAGCGTGGCGATCGGGGCCCACGCCCACTTGAAGACGCCCCAGCCGCCGGCCATGAGAAACACGCCCGCCAGGGCCGGCACGAACGTGTACATGTCGATCGTCACGATGCTGTAGTGCGCGCAGACGAGGCGGAGGGCGAAACTGCCCACCATCAGCCCGAGACCGGTGAGTCGGGCCAGCGTCGATACCGGGCCGATGGGCTGCCGCCACCAGAAGACCAGGGCTGCCGCGCAGATGGGCACGATCCAGCCATGAGAATACTGCGGATTGTCCCAACTCGAGCGGGCATTCAAAAGTCCGGGCCAGTAGCTGTAGACCAGCATGCCGGTCAGCAGCCCGATGACCAGCCACGGGGTACGCTGGTCGCCATCCGCCATGTCCGCGGCCCAGGCGGCCAGCCGCCGTCGAATGCCGTCGAGGAGCGATTCGTCCACCGGCACCGCGGGGGCCAGCGGCCGGGAAGGAGATTCCTTTCGGCCGGACGGTTCAGGCCGCCGGCCGGATGGCAGGATGGATGCGGGGGTAGACACGACGCTCAGAGCCTCGTTCAGCCGAACGTGACCAAAAAACTTCTTCCTGATTCTACACCACTCCCGACGTGGTTTTCCTGTGTCCGGTCACGAGGCCGGACTACGGGCCCGAGAGCGTGGAAAACCAGCGGGCCAAACGGTCTGCGAGCACGGTGCCGGCCATTTTCCAGCCGATGAAAATGGCTGCAGCCACGATGGCCACCTTGAGCCACCGCCGAGTGACGGGCCGATTCGTTCCCGCTTCTCGCTGGCAAGCCGACGGAGTGCCGAGCATGGAGCGGGCACCTGCCAGCAGCGCTGCGACTGCTGTCGCCTCCACGGCACCACCCCAAGGGAGGGTCGCCGAGCCAGCTGCCGCCATGCCGCCGACGATCAGAATGGCAGTCGCCACGGTTCGCCCCGTCACCGCATGGCCGGCGCGGGCGAGGAGTGACCAGGCGACGATGGTCAGCAGCGCCATGGCCTTTGCCGTCCAGCCGATCAGCCATCGCCACTCGCCGAGCATGATGACACGATCCAAGAGTGGCAGGCATGATCCTGTCGATCGCCAGACCACGATCTCTGACACCGCCAGCGCGGCCAAGGCCACGCCGCAGGCGGCCTCGATCAGCGGGTAGTCGGCGGCAATCCGGCTGCCGCAGTCGCGGCACCGCCCCCCGAGGATCAGCCAGCCGAGAATGGGCACGTTGTCGCGGGAACGCACCGGATGGCCGCACGCCGGGCAGGCCGACCGTCCGGCGATCACGGAGCGTCCGGCCGGCACTCGGTAGCCCACCACGTTGAGAAAGCTCCCCACAATGGCTCCGCCCACGAAGGCCGTTACCACGAACAAGGCGTCGAGCCCTGACACGGCGTCGACCCCTGAAATGAAGGCAAGCGTCTGGAGAGCGGCATGAGGGCCGAGTGGGGATGCCATGTCGTCTGTGACCGGAGCGCGGATTTCAGGTAGGGTACCCGAACGACGTCCTTGATTTTTCCCGAACCGAATCCAGTCATGGAACACATTCCCCTTCCGCCGCAGGCCGAGGTGGCCCCGGCCCGACGCCGCGGTCTCCTTTCCGGCTGGCCGGGCCTTGTGCTGCGGCTGGTGGCGACGGTGCTGCTGATGGCCTACGTGCTGCGCGGAATCTCATGGACCACGTTCGCGGATCTCGTCGCCAACGCCGACTGGCGGTGGTGGATCGCCGGGCTGGTCACCGGCATCACGGTGCAGGTGGCCGCGGGCGTCCGCTGGGCCGCGCTGGCCCGCCCGCTCGGCTTTCCCTTCTCCCGCCGGTTCTTCGTGTGGCGGTTCTTCGAGGGATCCTTCTTCAGCCTCTGTTTGCCCGGGTCGATCGGCGGCGACGTGGTGAAGGCCTACCGCGTGGGCGACACCACCCAGCGCCGGCTGCTCGCCGGCTGTTCCGTGCTGGCCGATCGCCTCACGGGACTGGCGGCGCTCGGCGTGCTCGCCGGCGCGGCCTTTGCGGGTACGAAATATGTCCTGCCACTTCCGGCCACGATGGCGGTCGGCGGCGGCCTGCTCCTGCTCGCGCTGGCCGTCTTCATGGGAGGCGTGGCCTCGATCGACCGCCTGCTGGCGTTCGTGCCGGCCCCGCATCCGGCCCGTGAGTTCATCGCCCGCCTGATGCCCTATCAGCAGCGACCGATCCTCATGGCCCAGGCCGTCGGCTGGAGCTTCATCGTGCAGATGGGGGGCGCGTGTGCCGTGGGGCTCATGGCCCGGTCGCTGGGAGTGGTGCAGCCGCTGTCGATCTGGTTCGCCGTGGTGCCGCTGGTGGCGCTGGCCGTGGTGCTGCCGATCAGCATCAACGGCGTGGGCGTGCGGGAGAATGCGCTGGCCGTGCTGCTCGCTCCCTACGGCGTGGCTGCCGAGTCGGCCGTCGCCGTGGGGTTGCTCTGGCTCGCCAGTCAGATCGTCACGGGGCTGATCGGCGGCGGGCTGTTTCTCATCGACCGCCAAGCGGCACTGCCCGACGTCGAGCATCCGTGAGCAGGATGCCGGCGATCGTCTTGGCATCCTCGATGCGTCCGTCGAGGCACATCGCCACAGCCTCCTCCCAGGCCACCACTCGCGGCCGAATGTGCTCGCCCGGCTCGAGCGCCTGGGGCCCCGCGACGAGATCGTGGGCGACGAAGAGATGCATTCGCTCCCGCAGGATTCCGGGTGACATCCAGAACGAGCCGGCAGGCTCGATGCTTCCGGCCCGGTAGCCCGTCTCCTCGGCCAGTTCGCGGGCCGCTGCCTCGGCCAGCGGCTCCTCGCGATCGAGCGTGCCGGCGGGCAGTTCCACGAGCGTGCGTCCGACGGCCAGCCGTACCACCTCGATGAGGCAGACCTCATGCGGCGACACGAGCGGCACGACGACCACGCTGCCGGGATGCACGACGACGTCCCGCTGCCGCAGCGATCCATCGGTGCACGGCTCCTCCAGCCGCACCACGTGGAATCGTTTGGCCGTGAGCAGCAGTTCGCCACCGCCCCCGACGTGGGACGCGGCGTCGCGTCGATTCGCAGCGGATTCGTCCGCGCCCCGCCGGTCGGTGCTCATGCCGACTTCTCCTCGATGGCGCGGCTCACCGGAAGCTCGACGATCCGCACTGCCGCACCGGCGACGGTGGGCCGCGCCGTCCCCGCGACGGCCTTCACGTGCACCAGCGCGAGTCCGAGTCCTGCGCCGAGCGTCGGCGAGAGACAGGCCGACGTGATCGTGCCGACGACCACGGTGTCCAGAAGAATGTCGTCGCCCACGGTCGGCGCCACGTCGCCCATCACGATGCCGACGAGCCTCCGGTTGACGTGGCCGAGCGCGTCGAGTCGCGCCACCGTCTCCTGGCCGAGGTAGCAGCCCTTCGTGAAGCAGATGGCGCGGGAGTCGCGGCTGAGTTCCTGCGGCAGCGTCTTCGGCGGGATATCGGCCGGTTCGGGGCTGCCGGCCTCGATTCGCGCCGCATCGACGTCCGCAGCCGTCGCCTGCAGCAGGCCGGTCGCAGTGAGCCAGGCGACGAGCCGCTCCGCATCGGCCGTCGCGACGAACACGAGCAGGCCGCCGGCGCCGTACCAATCGGTCGCGAGGATTGTCGCGTCCACGCCACCGAGCGCGGCTCGTGTGAACGAATCGCTTCCGCCCGCCCGCCCGCCCGGAACGGTAGCGACGGGACCAGCGTGTGCCGCCACCCACTCGGCGGGAGCCCGCACGAGGAACGCAGCTCGTTCGCTGGAGGCATCGCGAAACGACACGTCCTCACGGATGTGGTAGTGCTCGAGATGCTCGTGAAGCGGCTGGGCGAGTCCTGGGGGGGCGTCGATCCAGATGCCCTCGGGCGTGCGGAGCAGTCTTGCCAGGGCGATGACATGCCCACGGCCATCGGCAAAGAAGCCCTCGGTGGACTGTCCTGGGGTCAGCGGGGCCAGGCTCGCCGTGGTGAAATTGTCGAGAAACCGCACCGCATCCTGCCCCTCGGCGAGCAGCGCGGTGCGGCGCGGCAGGGCTGCCCACCACGTGTTCGGGAAGACGGAGGTGGATGACGGGCAGGGGGCGTTCATGGCTGAAATCCAGGACTCGACTCCGCCCAAGCTACCACGCCGTCCGCGGCATCCATACGGCGTCCAAAAAAATTTTCAACGTTTCGGTGAACGCTTCGTGGCCCGTCCCCGTATTGCTTCCACCAACGCCCGTGTGGGCGACGCTGGCAGCTCTTCGGGAGGCAGCACCATGGCGACCGTGGATTGCGATCGGAACTTTCGCGGCGAGTTCGACGAGCCTGACGATCTCTTCGGCGATCCGCATGCAGTCGCCGACTTCGAGCACTCCGATGCAGCCCGCGCGGAGGAGGATCTCGGCGGCGATCCCATTCCCAAGCGACAGCAGAACGTGCTGCATCGCATCGCCGAGGTGCGGCGGCTGCAGGGCGTGACGCTCCGCAACGTGGCGCGGCGGCTCGAAATGTCGTTGCCGGTCGTGCGGCGGCAGGAGGAGGCCGACTGCGACCTGCGGCTCTCCGATCTGCTCCGCTGGCAGCAGGTGCTCGAGGTGCCGGTCGCTGAACTACTCGTCGAGGGCGAGGGGCAGCTGTCGGGCCCGGTGCTGCAGCGGTCGCGGATGGTGAAGCTGATGAAGACGGCCGCCGCGCTTCGCGAACGCACGCAGGGATCGCCTGCAGCCCGCATGGTGGAGATGCTCGTCGATCAGATTCTGGAGATCATGCCGGAACTTGCCGACGTCACCCCGTGGCACGCGGTGGGCCAGCGGCGGACGCTCGACGACGTGGGCCGCACCGGCCGCACGCCGGTTTCGGAAGACGTGTTCCGCCGCCCGTAGTCCGTTCGCTCCGCAAGCGGGCTTTCATGCTCCCTGCGGGCTGAGTACGATCGCCCTCTCCTGATCGAAGTCTCGGTGGACGTCGGCGGGCTTGATCCGCGTCCAGCGCTCTTCCTGAGGTGAAATCGTGTCGTCGCTGTTGGGTGTGCTGGGCATCGCGCTCGTGCTGTTCTTCGTCGTGGCCCTCACCGCGAGGCTGATCCTCGGCCGGTGAGTCCTGCCCGGAGCATGCCGAGGACGAGCAGTCCGAGAAAACCTCCGAGGATGCCCACGAAGGCGATCCAGGCGGTGACCGCGAGCGCGGCATAGTCGCGCAGCCAGACGAGCTCCGGCGGCTCGGCGCTCTTGGGCACCTTCCGCTGCACGGGGCCTTCGCGTCCCGACTCGCGGCGCATAGCCTCCCGAAAGCCGTCCCAGTCGGCCTGTGTCGTCGGGTTTGCAAGCTGTGGGAGCCGCACGTCCCGCCACCGCAGAAATGCCACGGGCGGCCCGATCAAGAGGCCGCACCAGAGGGCCAACACGGTGGCGACGGCCAGTCGGAAGGCTCGTGAGCCGTGAGGGGCGGTGTGCTGCATGTGCATTGTTTTCCTGCTGTTTCGCCCAGCTTGCCCAGGCCGGCAATCAGTCTGGCACGCCGCGAACCGGGCTGCTACCGTCCCCGCCCCGGCCCGCCCTCCCGGCGCGGCTGCTGCAATCTGAAGAGGAGCCCGGCCTGTGCGTCACGTCTCCCGGTTCGTGATCCATCTCACCATCGGCCTGCTGGTCACGGCTTGTCTTTTGGCAACCGAGGCCGTTGCTCAGAGCGGGTGGCTGCCGACGTCGTGGTTCTCCACGGAGGTCGTCGATCCCGACGCGATGCATCCGCTCGCGGAAAAAGACGGACCCTGGCTGGTGCTCGCGACGACGTTCCGGGGCGAGACGGCCCGCGACGACGCGAAGAAGCTCGCCCAAGAGCTCCGCGGCCGCCACAAGCTCGCTGCCTACACCCACGAGAAGGCCTTCGACTATACCGGCCGCCAGAAAGGCGTGGGGCTCAATCCCGACGGCACGCCCAAGACGATGCGGTATGCCAACGCGCGGCAGGTGATCGAGGTGGCGGTGCTCGTGGGTGACTTCGCGTCGTGCGAGGATCCGCGCGGCTCAAAGACCCTCCAAAAGATCAAGACGCTCCATCCGGGAGCGCTCGGTGGCCGGCCGTCGAAGAGCGGTCTCGTGTCGGACTTCATGCAGCTCAACCGCGAGCATGTGGGGGCCGACGGCAAGGCCGTGAAGCCGCCGATGCACGCCGCGATGCTCATTCCCAAT
>JBILVW010000178.1:0-6066 GCA_044370205.1 Pirellulales bacterium
AGAGACCCCCCACAACGGAGCACGGGAGCATGGCCACCGCCGGTGAACTCTATCGGGCCGGGCATCTCGCGGCCGCCATCGACGCAGCATCGCAGGCGGTGAAGAACGCGCCTGCCGACCTCTCGGCGCGGTGGCTGCTCGCGGAACTACTGATCGTGGCCGGCGAGCACGACCGCGCCGACTCACAGCTCGACACGATCATGTCGCTGGAGGCGGGGGCGGCCGCCACCGTGGTGCCCGTGCGGCATCTGCTCAGGGGCGAAACGGCACGCCGCGACTTCTTCGCGGGCGCGGGCCTCCCGGAGTTCCTCGACGACGGTCCAACGCCCGCCATGCGGCTGCTGCTGGAGTCGTTCGTGCATCTGCGGGCTGGTGATCTGACGCGGGCCGCCGCCTGCGCCGACGAGGCCGAGCGGTTGCGGCCGGCGCTCTCCGGTCGTCTGGGTGATCAGGCGTTTTCCGACTTCCGCGACCTCGACGATCTCACGAGCGGCGTGTTCGAGGTGCTCACCCAGACCGGCAAGTACTACTGGATTCCCGCGGAGCGTGTGGAACGGCTGGAATTCGCGAAGCCAGAGCGGCCGCTCGACCTTGTTTGGCGGACGGTGCGGCTGGTGGTGCGCGACGCATTCGATGCCGAGGTGCACATGCCGGCTGTCTACGGCACGCTCACCGGCGCCGATGACGCCTCACGGCTCGGACGCCGCACCGACTGGATCGGCGAGCCGCCGGCCCCGGTGCGGGGCGTCGGGCAGAGGGTGTTTCTCGTCGATGGCGACCGCGAGGCGGGGGTGATGGAGCTCGACACGGTGACCTTCGGCTGATGAGGTCGGGCCGGGCACGCACTGGCGGCCCGTGACGTGAGATCAGGACGAACCGAGGCAACGAAATGGCAGGGCCTTCATCCGAGCGGCGCGTCGTTCCCGGCCTGCTCGACCGGCTGCTCGACGACGATCCGCAGGCGACCGTGGAGCCGCCGTGGCGCGAGGGGCAGGTGATCCGTGAACTCAAGCGCAGCCTGAGGCGGGATCTGGAGGATCTGCTCAATGCGCGGCGGCCGCTGGATGCGCTGCCCGAGGGGCTGGCCGAATTGCCGGCATCGCTCGCCAACTACGGCCTGCCCGACCTGCAGAGCCTCGAGGTTCGGGAGACCCACGACATCCAGAGGCTCTGCCGGCTGATCGAGGACTGCATCCGCCGGTTCGAGACGCGGCTCAAGAACATCTCGGTCACCCCGCTCATTGAGCCGGGCCAGGAGCGGCCGCTCGACCGCCGGCTGCGGTTCGCGATCGACGCGGTTCTCGTGGCGGAGCCACTGCGGGAGGCTGTGCGGCTCCGCTCCGCCGTCGATGCCGGCAGCAACGCGATCATCGTGGAGGCGTCGGGATGAGCGACGACCTGCTGCCCTACTACGACCGCGAGCTGGCGATCATGCGGGGCTTGGCCGCGGAATTCGCCGAGCGGCATCCGAAGATCGCCGGCCGCCTCGCGCTGGGCCGCGATGATTCCCAGGATCCGCACGTCGAGCGGCTCGTACAGGCCTTTTCGTTTCTGGCGGCGCGGATCCATCGCCGCCTCGACGATGACTTTCCGGAGCTCACCGACGCCCTGCTGGGCCTGATCTACCCGCATTATCTGCGGCCGGTGCCCTCGATGGCCGTCGTGGAGTTGGCGTTCGACCCCAAGCAGGCGGCCGTGACGGAGCCCTACCGCGTGCCCCGTGGCACGGCGGTGGAGACGGAGCCCGTCGACGACGAATCGTGTCTCTACCGCACGTGCTTCGACGTCGACCTCCTGCCGGTGAAGATCGTAGCTGCCCGGCTGGGCGGCCCGCCCTTTCGCCTGCCGATCGTGCCGCCGCCGGGCACGGCGGCCGTGCTGCAGATCAGCCTCGAAACGCTCTCCGACGCCGTGCGGATCGATCAGTTGCCGCTGGATTCCTTGCGGCTGCATCTGCACGACGGCTCGGGCCGCACGGCCTATGAACTGTATGAGTTGCTGCTCACGCGGGCGACGGGTGTCGTCGTGTGGTCGGGCGCAAGCGGAGGTGCGGTCGCCCGACTCCCGGCGACGAGCCTGCGTCCGGCCGGTTTCGAGCGATCGGAGGCGGCGCTCGACACCGATCCGCGGTCGTTCCCCGGCTATCGGCTGCTGTCGGAGTTCTTTGCCTTTCCCCAAAAGTTCCTGTTCGTCGATCTCGTCGGCATCGACGCTGCCGCGACGGCCGGTTGCGGAAAGCGGATCGAGATCGCCGTCATGCTCGATTCGAGCAGCCGCGATGTGGAGCGAGCCGTCTCGACCGAGACGATCCGACTGGGCTGCACGCCGATCGTGAATCTGTTCTCACAGCGGCTCGATCCGGTGCGTTTGGATGGCCGCGCGACGGAAACCTGCATCGTGGCCGACGCGCGGCGGCCGTCCGCGGTCGAGATTCATTCGATCACGAGCGTGCGCGGCGTCAGGCCGGGGGGCGAGTCATTCGACGTTCGGCCGTTCTTCGGACCGCATCGCGATGCCGGCCGAGGCGGCGGTGATGCGAAAGCCGTGTGGTGGATCGCGGCCCGCCGTCCGCGGCGTGAGCTTCGGCCCGACGGCACGGTCGACACGGCCGGCGACATCTGGCTCTCGCTCGTCGACGACGACGGTGGCCTCGAGTCGCTCGCCGACGTCACGCTCGTGATGGAGGCCTGGTGCGGGAATCGCAACCTGCCAGGCCGGCTGCCGTTCGCGGTGGGCCGTCCGCGGCTGACCCTTCGCGACGGTCGGGGGCCGGTCGGCACGATCACCTGCCTCACCCGGCCGACGCGCACGCTCCGGCCCACGCCCGGCCGCGGCGCCGCGTGGCGGCTGGTGTCGCATCTGGCGTTGAACCACCTCTCGCTCGTCGATCCGGGCGACGGCCAAGCCGGGGAGTCTCTCCGCGAAATCCTGCGACTCTACCTGCTCGACGACCTCGACGATTACGAGCAGCGGGCGCGATGGATCGACGGCGTCGTCGGCGTGGCGGGTCGGCGGGTGGCCGCGCGGGTGCCGGGTCCGACGGGGGGCGTCTGCCGCGGGGTCGAGGTGCGGGTCGAGCTCGACGACGATGCCTTCGCCGATGGCGCCGGCTATCTCTTCGCCAGCGTGGTCGAGCGGTTCCTCGGAGCCTGGGTATCGATCAACTCGTTTACGCGGATGGTCGCTGCCTCACGGCAGCGCGAGAGCCGCAAGGAGGAATGGCGATGGCCGCCGCGCGCGGGCAACCGAGTGCTCGTCTGATCGACCGGCTCGTCTCGGCTCCCGAGGCGTTCGAGGTCTTCGAGGCGGTGCGGGTCGTGGAAGACGCGGCGGCGCGGGCGGCGCGGGCCGATGGTCGCGATCCGCCCCCCGAGGTTGGCGGCCATGACTCCGGCGCGGGTGTCAGCGATCCGGTGCGGCTGTGCGCGGCGGTCACGCTCGGGTTTCCCGGTGCCGCCGTCGTCGCGGCGCAGTCGGTTGTGGCGGATGGGGGGGCGGAGGCCGGTGCCGCCACCGCTGTCGAGACGCGCGTGCGCATGGAGATCGCCTCCTTCGGCCTCGTCGGCCCCGCCGGCGTGCTGCCGCGGCACTACACGACGCTCGTGCTCGAGCGGCTGCGGAAGTTTCGCGACCGGGCGCTGCGGGATTTTCTCGACATGTTCATGCACCGCGCGACCTCGCTGCTTGCGCGGGCGTGGGGCAAGTATCGGCCGGCCGTGCAGCGGGGCCGGCTGATGAGCCGCGGCACGGGGGCGTCGTGGGACGAAGCACCCGTGGCCCGTGATCCGACGACGGCCGTGATCGCATGCCTCGTCGGCCTCGGCGGCCGCACGCTTCCGGGACGGATGCGGATCGACGAATCGCTGCTCTTTCATTACGCGGGCCACCTGGCCCGGCAGCCGGCTGCCGCGCTGCCGCTGGAGCAGCTCATCGAGGATGCCTGGGGCGTGCCCGCCCACGTGGAGCAGTTCGTCGGACAGTGGCTCGACCTCGAGCCGCCAGATCAAACGCGGCTCGGCGGGTGCAACGCCGTGCTTGGCGTCGATGCCCTGGCCGGTCGGCGGGTGTGGTCAGTCGAGTCGGCCTATTGCGTGCGGCTCGGGCCGTTGTCGCTGGCCGAATTCTGCTCCTGGCTGCCGGGCGAGCGGCGGCTCGGCAGCCTCTCGGATCTGCTCACTTTTCACGTTGGTCCCACGCTCGCGGCCGTGGTGCGGCCCGTGCTCCGGGCCGACGACGTTCCCGCCACGCAGTTGGGTGGCGCTGCCGGCAGCCGGCTCGGCTGGACGAGTTGGCTCGTGAGTCGGCGTCCGGTTCGGGACGCGGATGACGCCTACTTTAGGGTGAACCTCTAAGCCGGCCGCGGCCTCCTGCTCACGAATCCGAAACATTCACGCTCGTCCCCCTCACGCACGCCCCATTTTTCGCTCCGCTTCCCCCCTGACCGCAAGGAACCGCGATGGCCGGCCTCGACCTCAAGAACCTCATTGGCAAGCTCAACCCCCAGTGCCAACGGGCGCTCGAAGGGGCCGCCGGGCTCTGCCTGTCCCGCACCAACTACAACGTCGAAATCGAGCATTGGCTCGTGAAGTTGCTCGAGCAGCCGGGCAACGATCTCGCCCTGCTCCTGCGGCACTTCGGCGTCGACTCAGCCCGGCTGCTCGCCGACCTCGCGAAGGCGATCGACCGGCTCAAGACGGGCAACTCGCGGCCACCGCTGCTCGCGCCCGAGGTGTGTCAGCTGGCGAAGGAGGCGTGGCTCGTGGCCTCGGTCGATCATGGCCAGCCAAAAGTGCGGAGCGCCTGGCTGCTGGCGGCGCTGATGGGCGAGGAGTCGCTGTCGCGGCATGCGGTGGCGATCTCCGACGAGTTCCGCAAGATCTCGGCCGAGCAGCTGCGCCGCGACGCGGGCGTGGTGTTCGAGCGGTCGATCGAGAGTGAACTGCCGGCGGGGGAGGCAGGCGCGGCAGGGGGCGAGCCGGGGGCGCCGGGCGCGCCAGGAAAACCCTCGACCACACCGGCGCTTGATCAGTTCACGATCGATCTCACGGCCCGGGCGAAGGCGGGCAAGATCGACCCGGTGCTCGGCCGCGACGCCGAGATCCGGCAGGTGATCGACATCCTCACCCGCCGCCGGCAGAACAACCCGATCCTCACCGGCGAGGCGGGCGTGGGCAAGACCGCGGTGGTGGAGGGTTTCGCTCAGCGGATCGCGCAGGGGGACGTGCCGCCGTCGCTGGCGAACGTGACGCTACGGACGCTCGACCTCGGCCTCCTGCAGGCGGGCGCCGGCGTGAAGGGAGAGTTTGAAAACCGGCTCAAGGGGGTGATCGACGAGGTAAAGAAGTCGCCGGTGCCGATCATCCTGTTCATCGACGAGGCCCACACGCTGATCGGGGCGGGGGGCTCGGCGGGGCAGGGAGACGCGGCGAACCTGCTCAAGCCGGCGCTCGCCCGCGGCGAGCTGCGGACGATCGCGGCCACGACCTGGGCCGAATACAAGAAGTACTTCGAGAAGGATGCGGCGCTCGCCCGGCGGTTCCAGGTGGTGAAGGTCGAGGAGCCGTCGGAGGACATCGCGGTCCGCATGATCCGCGGGCTGGTGGGCACGCTGGAGGGGCATCACGGCGTCTCGGTGCTCGACGAGGCGGTGGTGGAGAGCGTGCGGCTCTCGCACCGCTACATCTCGGGCCGGCAGCTCCCCGACAAGGCGGTGAGCCTGATTGACACGGCTGCCGCCCGGGTGGCGATCGGCCATGCGGCAACGCCGCCGGCCGTGGAGGATTGTCAGCGGCAGATCGACGCCATCGCCACGACGCTCGGGATTCTCCGCCGCGAGGAGGAGACGGGCGCGATCCACGGCGATCGGATTGCGGAACTGGAATCCGAGCGTGCCAAGCTCATGGAGCGTCACGCCGCGCTCAAGGCCCGCTGGGAGCAGGAATCGAAGATCGTCGCCGAGATCCGCGACATCCGCAAGCAACTCGCGGGGACGGGTCTCCCGGGGACGGGAGTCGTTTCGGCGACTCAACCAGGCTCCGCCCCTTCGTCCCACGCCACCGCCGAAAC
>JBILVW010000010.1:0-20361 GCA_044370205.1 Pirellulales bacterium
GGGCGGCCGCCCGCGAGCCAACTCTTGCCGCCGGCGAGCCGGCTTGGGCCCATCGAGGTCGCCCCAGGTTTCCTGAATGTTCTTTCGCGGGTCTTTCGTTGACCGACGGGCGGGTCATACCCCGCGCGCCAGTCGCGCAAGGTCTGAGGGGTGGGGTGAAGCCGCTCCAGACGCCGGTGTGCCTCGGCCGATTCCTCTGTGTGCTCGAAGGGATGCGGGCAGTCGCCGGAAGTCGTTTCCGGCTTCGCGCCGCCCGTGTACACGGAGGGGGCGATGGCGACGTACGGTCGATTTCGCAGGCTCTGGCTCACCCGGCTCTCTCAGCCCGCGGCCGATCGGGTCGTGTACCGTCACGTGCTCCGCTCGGGGCCGCAGCGGATCCTGGAGCTGGGGCTGGGCATGCTCGTGCGGACCGAGCGGATGCTGTCCGCCGTCGCATCCCGTCCCAGCGCGGCCCAGGTGCACTACGTCGGCCTCGACCGGTTCGAGGGCCGCGGACCGGGCGATCCACCGGGCGTGTCGCTCAAACAGGCCCATCAGCGGCTTCACAAGCTGGCGAAGGTGCAGCTCGTGCCGGGCAACGTCGATACGTCGCTGGCCCGGGTGTGCAATCACCTCGGCACGTTCGACCTCGTGCTCGTGTCGGCCGACAATGACGAACGGCACCTGGAACGCAGCTGGTTCTTCCTCCAGCGGCTCGTGACCCCGGCGACGACGATCTTCATCCAGCCCAAGCCGGCCGCTGCCTGGACGTCGCTCTCGAAGGCCCGCATCGACGAGCTCGCAGCCAAGACCGTCCAGCCCGCCCTCCGCCGCGCCGGGTAGCGCGTATCCGTCTTACGTCGAGCGCCGGCTTGGGGGCGGCAAAAGTCTCGTCGCGGTGGGCCGCGGCGGCCCAAGGCTCCTCGAGCGTTTGCCGACCCCCGCGCCTCCCTGTTCCTGTTTGCCAATCCGTAGCTCTGTGCGTGCCATCGGGTACCCGGGTGGCGGGAGGAATCCCGTAGCGACGACGGAGGTTTCACCGCCGGCCGAACCAATACGGCCCCGATCGGGACCGGTGGCGGACCGCCCCATCCTGGGCTACAGTGCAAGAGATTTCGCACGTTTCAGCCCCTGCACACACCCTATGCCAGCCCCACGCACGCTCCTCGACAAGATCTGGGACAACCACGTCGTCTGCACGCCCGACGGCGAACTGCCGCTGCTCTACATCGACCGGCATCTCGTGCACGAGGTGACCAGCCCGCAGGCCTTCGAAGGACTGCGGCTGGCGGGCCGGAAGGTGCGGCGACCGGAGGCGACGTTCGCCACGCCCGACCACAACGTGCCCACGACCGACCGCCGGCTCCCGATCGCCGACGCGATCTCGAAGCAGCAGATCGACACGCTGCGGGCCAACTGCCGGGAGTTCGGGGTCCGCCTCTACGACCTCGGTGATGCCGATCAGGGTATCGTGCACGTGATCGGGCCAGAACTGGGCATCACGCAGCCGGGGATGACGATCGTCTGCGGAGACAGTCACACGGCCACGCACGGTGCGCTCGGTGCGCTCGCCTTCGGTATCGGAACGAGCGAGGTCGAGCACGTGCTCGCGACGCAGACGCTCCGCCAGGCGAAGCCGAAGTCGCTCGAGGTGCGGGTGGATGGCCGACTGGCACCAGGCGTGACGGCGAAGGATCTCGTGCTCTATCTGATCGGGAAGCTCTCGACGGAGGGGGGCACGGGCTACGTGATCGAATACACCGGGCCGTGCATCCGTGGCCTTGGCATGGAGCAGCGGATGACCGTCTGCAACATGTCGATCGAGGCCGGGGCGCGGGCCGGCATGATCGCGCCCGATGCCGTGACGTTCGACTATCTTCGGGGCCGCGACTTCGCCCCGAAGGCGTTCGACAAGGCGGTTGCGGCGTGGGAGCAGCTTCCCAGCGATCCAGACGCCGTCTACGACCGCGTCGAAGTGTTTCAGGGGGGCGACGTGGTGCCGCAGGTGACCTGGGGCACGAACCCGGCCCAGGTGGCCGGGGTCGATGCGGCCGTTCCCGACCCCGATGCCTTCGGCGATCCCAACGAGCGGTCGAGTGCCGCCCGGGCCCTCGACTACATGGGCCTCGCTCGGGGCACGCCGATCGTCGGCATTCCACTCGATCGCGTGTTCATCGGCTCGTGCACCAACAGCCGGATCGAGGATCTCCGGGCGGCAGCCGACGTCGTGAAGGGCTACCGCGTGTCGCCCACCGTGCATGCGATGGTCGTGCCGGGCAGTGGTCGCGTGAAGCGGCAGGCCGAGGAGGAGGGGCTCGACCGTGTGTTCCGCGAGGCGGGTTTCGAATGGCGGGAGGCGGGCTGCAGCATGTGCCTCGGCATGAACCCCGACACCTTGTCGCCCGGCCAGCGGTGCGCCTCGACGAGCAACCGCAACTTCGAGGGCCGGCAGGGCAAGGGGGGCCGCACCCACCTCGTCTCGCCGGCGATGGCCGCCGCCGCCGCGGTGGCGGGCCACTTCGTCGATATCCGCGGCTGGGAGTACAAGTGAGATGCAGGCCTTCACCACCCACTCTGGCGTCGTCGCGCCCCTCGACCGGGCCAACGTCGATACCGACCAGATCATCCCCAAGCAGTTCCTGAAGCGGATCGAGCGGACGGGCTTCGGCCAGTTTCTGTTCTTCGACTGGCGGTTCCTGCCCGACGGGAGCCCGAATCCGGAGTTCGAGCTCAACCGTCCCGAGGCTAAGGGGGCCAGTATCCTGCTGGCCCGCCGCAACTTCGGCTGCGGCTCCAGCCGTGAGCATGCCCCCTGGTCGCTGGCGGATTATGGGTTTCGGGTGGTGATCGCCCCCACCTTCGCCGACATCTTCTTCAACAACTGCCTGCAGAACGGCATGCTGCCGATTCGGCTCTCCGAGGAAGACGTCGCCGAATTGTTTCGGCGGGCGTCTGCCGCCGCGGCTGCCGGCGGCCAGTATCGGCTGCACGTCGATCTGCGGGCCGGCACCGTGGCCGACGATGCCGGATTCTCGAGATCATTCACCGTGGAGCCGTTCCGTCGGCAGTGCCTGCTCGAGGGACTCGACGACATCGGCCTCACGCTGCGGCACGTCGACCGCATTTCCGCCTGGGAGGCTGCCCACGGCCTGCCCGCGGCGGCAGGCTGAACGCCATGCGGATGACTCGCGGCAGCGTCGCGATGGTGGTGCTCATGGCGGCGGCGCTCCGTCCAGCCGTCGCAGAGAGCCTGCCGCTCTTCTCGGATCTGCCCCGCGCGGCTGATCTGGCAGCGGCTCCGGGCGGGCAGAGCGTCGCCTGCGTGGATGCCGCCAGCGGGGTGATCGTGGTCTTCGATCCGAGGAACCCAGGTGCGAAGCGGGCGGCAGTCGATGTACCGAAGGCTGGCCAGCCCGTGCCTGTGGCCCTCGGATTCATCGACGACACCGTACTCGCGGCGGTCTGTCGGGCAGGGAACGAATGGTCGCTCCGCACCTGGCGGCTGCGGGGCGAGGCGGCCATCGAGCCGTCGAACGCCCTGCAGGCACTGCCGCTGGGCCGCTGCGACGCCAGGCCGGAGGCCGTGCATCTCGTCGTCGGCCGTTCCCGCGGCTGGCTCGTGGTCACGGGGCTGGATCCTCCGGTGGTCCGGGCACCCATCGCCGGCCGCTTCGTGGGCCGCTTCACTGCGCGGCTCTGTCCCCGGCTCGAGCCCGGCACCCGTCCCGTGGCGGCCACGGTGGGTCCTGACGATGAATTGGTCGTGTGTACGACGGCGTCTGGCACGGACGGGACGACCGACGCCGTCGGGTATTTCGGCGTGGACGGTCGGCGGCTTCTCGGCCTCGACACGGGACTCCGTGGCATTCGCGATGCCGTGTTCGCGGCCGATGGCACGGCGATCTATGTCGTCGCGACCGCATCGGGCTCAGCCGCCGAGCCCGCCGGTCTGTGGCGGCTCGATGCCAGCCTGAAGGACGGCCGCCAGGCGATCCGCCCGCGGCTGATCGCCTCACTGGCCGATCCGGTCGCCGTGGCCTCTCCAACGCCCCGTTCGATCATCGTCACGCAGGGCACACCCGACCGCACCGTCGTGCAGATCGAGCCTGAAGACGAACCGTGAAGGAGTCATCGATGAGCCAGTCGCGCCGCGAAAAGATCGAGTCGATGCTCAAGGACGATCCCGACGACGTCTTCCTGCGATACAGCCTGGCACTGGAACTCGAGGCGGCCGGCGAGTGGGAGGTGGGCATCGACATCCTGCAGGAACTCGCGCGGGCCGAGCCGCCGTACGTGCCGGCATTTCAGATGGCCGCCCAGCACCTCGTGGCCCACGGCCGCACCGACGACGCCCGCCGCGCCCTCCGCGAGGGCATCGAGGTGGCCCGCAGTCAGGGGAACACCCACGCGGCCGGCGAAATGGCCGAGCTGCTCATGAGCCTGGGGGAGGCGGGAGAGGGGCTACCCACGCCCTGAGAGCCGGCGTTGCTGGCAAGCGAAGCCAGGATGGCGAGAGCGCAGCCAGCATCGAGAGAGCGGAGGGCAGGATGCCCGTAGCGAACGTCCGGCTCTCGGGGCGTGGGTAGCCCCGACCCACTCGCGGCGTCTCTCACACGCAGGGCATTGGCTCGCCTGACTCGGCGCCGCGGGTGATCGTGAACCCCATGTCCTCGATCATCTTGTAGTCGGCTTCGGGGAGCTGGCCCTTCGTGGTCAGGTAGTCGCCCACGAAGATCGAGTTGGCGGCGTAGAGCCCGAGGGGCTGGAGGCTGCCCAGGTGGATTTCGCGGCCGCCCGCGATCCGGATCTCGGCGGCCGGATTGACCAGCCGCATCATCGCCAGGCCGCGGATACAGTCGCGGGGCGAGACGCGATTGACGCCCTCGAGGGGCGTGCCGTCGATGGCATTGAGGAAGTTGAGGGGGATCGATTCCACCCGCATCGACCGCAGCTCGAAGGCCATGTCCACGAGGTCGTCGTGGGTCTCACCCATCCCCATGATCCCGCCGCTGCAGAGCTGCAGGCCGGCCTCGCGGCAGGCCTCGAGCGTCGCCACGCGGTCGGCGTAGGTGTGCGTGGTGCAGACCTCGGCATAGTGCCGCTCGCTTGTGTTGAGGTTGTGGTTCACCTTGTCTACGCCGGCGGCCGCCAGTTGGCGGGCCTGCTCGGGCGTGAGCAGGCCGAGGCAGGCGCAGATGTTGAGGCCGTAGAGGTTCTTGATCTCGGGCGTGATCTTGCAGACGAAGTCGATCTCCCGCTGGGTGGGGCCGCGGGCGGAGATCACGATGCAGAAGGTCTTCGACTGCCGCTCCGCCGCGAGCTTGGCCGCCTCGAGCAGTTTGGGGGCCGAAAGCAGGTTGTACCGCGGGATCTCCGCCTCCGAGACCTTCGACTGGGAGCAGTAGCCGCAGTCCTCGGGGCAGAGGCCGCTCTTGGCGTTCATCAGGAAGAAGAGCTGCACGGTGTTGCCGAAGTGCCGGTGTCGCACCCGGTAGGAGGCCGCGAGCAGGTCGAGCAGCTCGACATCCGATGACTCGAGGATCGCACGGGCCTCGGACCGGTCGAGCTCACCCCCGTCCAGCACCCGGGTGGCGAGGGCGTGCCAGCGGCTGGCGGCAGGCTCGTTGGTGGAGGGAGCATTCGAAACGGCGTCGCAGGCGATCGACATGGGCAGGTCTCACTGGTCACCGGGGCAGGGCGGTCGTCCACCCGAGCTCCAGAATGTATGCGATTCCAGCGAACGCTGCCAAAGGTCGCTCAGGCGAGCTCGAGCGGAAAGGGCGTCAGCAGTTCGAGGCCGCCGGACGTGACCGCGTAGGCGTTTTCCAGCCGGATGCCCGAGCGGAGTTCCGGGGCGTAGAGCGCCGGCTCAACGGCGATCACATCGCCCTCGGCCAGCACGTCGTCCCACATCGGGTTGAGATGGGGTGCCTCATGGACCGAGAGGCCGATCCCGTGGCCGAGATGACTCGACCAGCTGCCGACGGCCGCGGTGGCGAGCCAGTCGTGCACCTGCTCGTAGATCTCGCGGCAGCGGATTCCCGGCCGGGCGATCCGCTCCACGAGCCTGAGGGCCGCGCAGACATGCTCGCAGGCGGCAAGTTGCACGTCGGTCGGTGAGCGATCGACCGCGATCACCCGCGACGAGTCGGCGAAGTAGCCGCGATACGCGGGGCCGAGGTCGAGAATGTAGAGCTCGCCGGCCACGCAGAGCCGTTCCCGCGGAGGCCCGCCGCGAACACCGCAGGCGTAATCGTTGCCGGTGCCGGTGAGCATCTCGCCACACGACGCGACCGCCGCCGCCTGCAGGGCGGAGAAGATCTCGATCTCGCTCACGCCTGGCCGCACGAGCTCGCGTGCCGTGGCATACATCTCGCCTGCCGCGGCGAGGGCCCGGCGGAGAAGCGCGAGCTCGTCAGGGTCTTTGGATCGCCTGAGTTTCAGGAGATCGGGCTCTGCGTCGATCACAGCCGCCGTTCCGAGCTTCGCCGTGACGTGGGGAGGGCACGCGGAGAACTCGACGGCGACCCGCCGCGGAGTCGGGCCCTTCGCGAGCCAGTCGCCCAGCACCGCGGCAGCAGCCTCACGCTGGTCGTTTCGCAGCGTGCTCCGCCACTTGGCCTCGTAGGTCCGCACGTCGGTGACGGCGGCCTGCTCGACCGGCTTGTCGGGACAGACGAGCAGTGACTCACCCGTGGGCCGGAATGCTGCGAGCGGTGCGAACCGGAAATCCCAGCGGTGACCGGTGAGGTATTCAATGTGCTCCGGCGACACCACGACGACCGCGTCGATGTCCTGAGTCGCCAGGGCGGTGAAGAGCCGGGCCTGCCGGGTGCGGCAGGCGTCGAGATCGAGCAGCGGGGAGGCACCGTTCATGGGAGGCAGCGTCAATCGAGCTTGGTGAGGAGGCTGGAATCAAATGCCGGAAACCGAGGGTCGAGCCGCTCGAGTGTCTGCCGCAGAATCCGCGCGACGACGAGATTGCGGTACCACTTCTTGTCGGCTGGCACGATGTGCCACGGAGCGTGGGGCGTATTGCAGCGGGTCAGGGCGTCGTCGTAGGCCTCCCGGAAGTCGTCCCACCGCTTCCGGTCGGCGAGATCATCCGGGCCGAGCTTCCACTGTTTGCGTGGGTCGCGAAGCCGCTCCTCGAGCCGTTCGCGTTGTTCCCGCTTGCTGATGTGCAGGAAGCACTTCACGAACGTGAGGCCCCCGTCACCGAGCAGCTTTTCGAAGGCGTTGATCTGCTCGTACCGCGGTTCCCACACGGAGCGGGGCACGAGCTTCCGCGCCCGCACGACGATCACATCCTCGTACTGCGAGCGATTGAAGATCCCGATCCGGCCGTGCGCGGGGACCGCCGCATGAATCCGCCAGAGGAAGTCGTGGGCGAGTTCGAGGGCGCTCGGCGCCTTGAAGCTGCGAACGTCGAGGCACTGCGGGCTGATCCCGCTGGCCAGCATCCGGATCGTGCCGTCCTTGCCGGAGGTGTCGATCCCCTGGAGCACGACCACCACCGCCCGGCGGCTCTCGGCATAGAGCCGGTAGGCGAGTTCATCGAGCGCGTCGCAGTGGCGTCGCGTTTCGGCTTCCGCGTCGCCGCGGTCGAGCCCCTCGTGGAAGTCGGGGTCGAAATCTGCCAGCCGAATGTCGCGGCCGGCGGGCATGGTGAGCGGCTGGTGCACGGGAACGCTCCGATGGCTCGAGAAGCCCCGAAGTGTAGCAGCGACGCCGATTACCGCGTTGTCTGGAGCAGCGCGGCCCGAGAGCTGACGCCGCGGTCGCGGCGACGACGGGACCGGAGCGGGGCGATGAGCCGCGACTCCGTCAGGTCGTGCATCAGGGCCGCGTCGAGGGGCATGCCAGCCGCGTGGTCAGGCGATTCCGGGGCGTGGAGCTGATCCTCGACCGCCAGGACTTCGTCGATCGGCCAGACGGGCACCGCCCGCACGAGATGGGTCGTGCCGCTGATCGTCGCAGCGAACACCGTGCATCCAGCCGAAGCGAAGCAGCGGGGGTTGGCAGCGGGGGCCGTCGTCAGATCGGTCGTGTGCATCGTGCGTTTCTCCGGGGCCTGGCCGGCAGCTGCCGGTGACGCACTCGGGAAGTGCATACGCCGTGCCAAGCCGGATGGCCTTCGTTGAGGGCCGCGCGGATTTCCCAGGCGTTTCAGTTTGAACCAGCCGGTGTCAAACTGCGCCGATTCGGCGATGCCGGCCGGCTGCCTCGATTGAAATTTTTGCAGTCTGCAACTGAAGCCTGCAGCTCCGGCTCAGCGGTCGGCTGCCGCGGCGTTGGGGTCGCCGCCGTCGCGGGCCGACGCTCCCGCGGTATCCGAGGTCTCCCCGCGGCGAATCCGGTCTCGAATCTTCGCTGCCAGTTCGTAGTTTTCGGCCCGGACAGCCTCCGCGAGCTGCTCGTCGAGCGTGGGGCCGATCTCGTAGCGTTGGCGAACACTCTCCCGCATCTCGTGCAGCCGCCGCACGAGTTCGTCGTCGGCGTACTGCTCCTCGGCGTCGTACCGTGCGAACAGTTCGCGGAATCGGGCCAGGCCGGCGTTGATCTCGCGGATGGCGGCCTCCGCTCCCCCCTCTTCGAGCGCCGCCAGGGCCCCTGCCTGCACCCGATGGAAGAGCACGAACGGCCGATACTGCTCGTGCGACAGCGTCCACTCCTCGTCGGGCGAATGGCTGCGGACGAAATCCATGAACGCGAGACTGTGGTCGGCGTCTCGGGCGGCCCGACGGTATTCGCGGAGCGACAGCCAGCACAGCCGCCGATGGTAGTACTGCACGAATTCGCGGTCGGCCTCCACGCACTGTTCCTTGGAGAGACGAAACGCGTCTCCCTCGCGGATGGCCTCGCCGACGAGGTAGTCGTAGTAGGTCTCGGCCCCGTTGGGCCGCTGGCCATCAGGGCGGAGATCCGTTTCCATCTGAAGCACGCCCATGTCGACCCGCATTTGAAGCACTTCGCGGCCGCTGCGTGCCCGGATCAGGCGGGCATTCACCTCGCCCGGCTGAAAGTCCCACTGCTTGAGAAGCGAATCGATGTCACGAGGGGTCGCCATCGAGGAATCCTTGGAGCACACGAATTCGCGGGCGTCGCTGCCCACTGCGGCGAATTATACCAGCGAGCCGATCCGTCGTTCCGGACGCAGGTTCTGGGCGGCCGTGATGCCTGTCAGTCGTGCGGCAGTCGCCGCAGCCGCTTCGTGTCGCCACGGATTTTTTTGGTTTTCAGGCGGTTGGCGATCGCGGAGCGAGGCGTCTTCGTGCGGCGGCGAACCTTCGGGACGACGAGCGCCCGCTCGACGAAAGCTGCGAGTTTTTCCAGGCAATCGGCGATGTTGCGGCCACGGTCGCGGTGCCGCTGGCTCGCGATCAACAGAAAGCCGTCCGTCGTCAGTCGGGGCCGCAAGGCTGCGACCATTCGCTGCCGTACGTCTCCCGGCAGGTGCGGAGTATGCCGCAGGTCGAATCGCAGAATTGCCTTGCTGCTGGTGCGGTTGACGTGCTGGCCGCCAGGGCCGCTCGAACGGACGAATTGCCAGTCGAACGCCTCCGCCGGAATCACGATGGGCCTCGGTCCGCCGATGGAAATGCCGTCGCCTGCTGACATGGAATGCCTCCGCACCGAAGCCAGCCGGACACTCTGGGAACTCCGGTGTCCCGCCGCCACACCGATATGTTCGGCTATGACCACGGTTGGTGAACAGCCTTCCGGTTTGTCAAGCGGAAATCAGGCAACGATGCTGGCGCTCGCTGCTGTCGGCAGCCCCGCGTTTCACGCGGCACCACATGCCGGGTTGGCGGCTTCTCTGGACAGTCCGCGCGGCCCCCTCCCATACTTCGCACCGCCTTCTGGGTACCGATGACGTAGAGGCGGGCAGGAGAGTCTTTCACGCATGTTCGATATCGCGGTCAGCCAGTTGACGACGCCCCGCTGGGGCTTGGCTCAGGAGCTCGTCTCGCTCGCCGATCATGGCTTCACGGCCGTCTCCCTGTGGCGGCCGAAGTTTTCCGATGAGGGGCTGGCGGCTACGGGTCGGGCGCTGGCGGCAGCCGGCGTTCGGGCATCGAGCCTGCAATGGGTTGGCGGGTTCACGGGCAGCGACGGCCGTACGTTCTCGGAAAGCGTCGCCGATGCCGCCGAGGCGATTGCAGATGCCGCGGCTTTGGCTGCCGCGACGTCGGCCCGGCCGCCGGTCGTCGTCGTGCACAGCGGCTGCCGTGGCGGCCACACCCGCTCGCATGCGGAGCGGCTGCTGTGCGAAGCACTTGAAACCCTCGTCCCGATTGCGAATGCGGAAGGGGTGGTGCTGGCGATCAAACCCTTTCATACCGGAGGGGAAGGGGGCAGCAGTTTTCTGCAGCGGCTCGGGGCCGCGGTCGCGCTCGTGGAACAATTCGCCGATCCGGCCGTCCGGATCGCATTGGATCTATGGCATTTCGCCGACTCTCCCGAATTCGACGAGCTGCTGCCGCGGCTCGCCGATGCGACCGGGATCGTCCAGATTGCCGACCGCAACGGTGCGGCCTCACCCGTCGCCGATCGCCTGCCTGCCGGCCTCGGCGGGCTGCCGCTGGAATCACGAATCAGCCAGTTGTGCGAACGTGGCTATCTGGGGGATTGCGAATTCGATCCGGTGGGCGAGGCCGTGCAGGAATTCGGCTACGAGTGGGCCCATGGGGAAACTCGTCGCATCGCGGACCTCTGGCTCAACCGTATGGTCGAGGCTGCCCTCGCCCTCCGGATCGAGCCGGCTCACTTTCAGCTCCGGGGCCTTCAGCGGCGGGCTGCCGGTGCGGGACCGCGGAGATCCCAGGCCTCCACCCAGGTGGTGTCGCGGGGCTGAAGGTCGAAGTCGGCACGCAGGCGGCGGTCGAAGTCGTCCATGTGGCCCGCCCCGTAGAAGATGGCGATCCGGCGATCGCCGCGGGCGATCCGGCGGCGAAGCACCTCGAGTGCCGCGGTATTGCGGTCGGTGATCAGCGTGGAGCCTTCGTCGCCGCCGAAGGCGGCCGAAAGCATCTCCATGTCGGAAAACTGCTCCGCCATGATCCTGCGAAGCTTGAGCTGCCGGTCGGCCGCGGGGCCGAAGAGCAGTCCGAACATGTCCCCGATGCCGACATCCGCGGCGGCTCCTCCTTCGGTCTCCGCGCGGGCCATGCTCTCCCGCATGAGCCGCGTAAACATCGTCCACCAGGTCTCGCCCCGCTTGGCCATGGCGGCGGAGAACTCCTGCGGCGAGAGGTCGGCATGCACGAAGTTTGGCGCCGCGTAGTCGACCCTGTCGAGCTGAAACTCGAGTCCCAGCAGCTGCGTCATGCCCTGTTGGGCCGAGCCGATCATGCCGGAGGGCTTCTTGCCGGCCTTCGGCACGCGGGCGTTGGGGGGGGCGACCAGCTCGTAGAGCACGCTGTCGTAGTCAGAGAAGCAGCGGTTGAGCGTGTCGTAGTAGTCGCGGCTGCCGATGTGGACAGCGCCGACGAGATCGACCTCCAGTGGCTCCCGCCGGCCGGCCTGACGGGCCGCCGCAGGCGATTCCGCATAGCTCACGATGGCGGTATCGAGTGAGGCCGGCTGATCGCCGGGAGTTCGGGATACTCGTAGAAATTCGACCTGCTCGGCCACCTCCTGGCCGGTCGAGGGGTGCGTGAGCCCGGTCCAGGAAAGCAGGGTAAGACAGGCGGCTGTGAGCGGGAGGCGGATTCGCCGGGCGAGTAGGCCGGACATGAGAGCAGTCTCCGGAGGGCGGGGCATCGCCAGGGCGGCCTGGCAATTGGCGCAGGATACCGCGGCCGGGGGCCGCCGTCATGCAGCTGGTCGGGCCGCTCTCGCTGCCGCACCGGCAGAGTTTGCCAAGTTTCGTCAACCCGATCGCCCGGCAGAGCCGATACCACCGGAGCAATCCGCATTGGCGGAACACAGGATCCTGCTCCCCAGGACACAAAGCGATGGCCACGACACTCGGCATCACGCGTCACACGGCACGGTTCACGGCATGGCTGGCACTCGGTGCCGCCGCCTGCCTCGCGGCCCAGACTGCCCGGGCCGGCGATTGGATGCCGCTACTGCCCGACCAAGACTTCTACGACTTCCAGCTGTTCGCCCCGCCGGATCTCCAGGAGTACGAGATGTACCCGGAGCCGAGCGAAGGCATCTTCTTCTCCTACGACCGGCTCTACTGGAGCATCACGCCGCCGAGCGTGACGGGCGTGGGCGAAACGGAGAACGGTGGCTATTTGATCCCGTCTCAGCCGATCTCGCCCCAGGCGATTGTGCAGCTGAATAATGCCGGACTCCAGGGGGCCGCCCAGGTTGGTGATGCCCCCGGCACGAGCGTCATCGGCGGCCTGTACATCTTCGGAGCCGATCCGATGCAGTTGGATCTGAACACCAGCTGGATGCGAACGGCGATGACCTGGGGCAACCGCTACGAGGGCGGTTGGATCTACGATAATCGTGGTGTGGCCCTGAGCTACTTCAGCTCGGGTGATCAGAACCAGCGGTTCACCACGCTCAACGAGTTCGCGGCCTCCTCGCCGACGCAGATTTTCACGCAGACGTCGACGGGTGGTGGCGGAATTGGTGGTGGTGGCGGTGGTGGGGTTGGCAACATCAATCAATCGATCGTGACCACCACGATCACGTCGAACAGCCCGCCGCCCGACCATCTCATCTCCCAAAAACTCACTCAGGACAACATGTCTCGAATTCAGAGTGCAGGGGCCGCAATGATCGTCCGCCGTGAACTCGGCCGTCGCGGGAGCGGAACAACGGCCCGATTTGCCTTCGGGCCTCGGTTCGTCCAGTTCGAAGACAGGTTCAACATCTCCTACGAGAGCAATCAGTACGCCTTCAATCAGGGACCGACTGGTGGAAATCAAGGCCAAGGACTCAACATCGGTGGTGCAGGCGGTCAGGCTGGTGGTGCCGCAGGTGGTATTGGGGGCGCGGGTGGTGTTGGGGGCGCGGGTGGTATTGGGGGCGGAGGAATGGGCCAGGTGCAAAATGGGGCTTTCGGAGGTGCCACGGGCAATTCAAATGTCTCGCTCTATGCCACTTCTGCCGGCGACGTGCTCGGAATCACCGGCGTAGACACACTCACCGGCCAGGGGCAGGGCTCGCCGCTCCAGACCGGCGAGTGGGAAACGTCATCCTTCAACAACATGGTCGGACCGGAGTTTGCTGTTCTGTTCGAGACGGGTCGGGGCCGATGGACCTTCTCCAGTGAGCTCAAGTTCGTGGCTGGGCTCAACTGGCAGAATACGCTCTATCGTGGCTCCAACTTCCCCGACTCGATTGGTGCCGACTACATTCGTTCGACGTTCAACCCATCGGTGACGAGCACGCAGGGCGGGCTCGATCCTGAAGGACAGCCCGCTCCGCAGCAGCTCACACCGCCGCCGCTGTTCCTCCAGATCTACGGCGTCGGCCAGAGCAACGCCACCAACGACGTCGAGCACAACTTCGTGTTCACGCCGATCGGCGAGTGGCGGTTCGGGGCCCAGTTCAAGGTGAGCCAGGCGGTCACGCTCCGTGCGGGCTACACCGGCCTGGTCATGGGTTCCATTGCCCGGGCGTCGTCCAATACGGCCTACAAGTCTGTCGACAAGCCGGTCCAGTATGCCGAGATTCTCAATCCAGAAGAGCCGGCGAGCATCGACAACCCGTGGGTGGTCAAGACGAGCGGATTGCGGCCGACGAATCCGACGCCTGGCTCGATCTACACTGATCCCGACAGCCCCTACTTCCGCCAGAATCCGATCTACAATCGGATTGGTGCGGCGGCCAACGACGTTCAGGATGTAGTGCTCACCAACGGCGTCGACTTCGGTGTCGAGATCAAGTACTGAGCCGCCGGCTCCCAAAAAGCCCCGGGCGGGAGCCCGGGGATCCCCCGGCTCCCGCCGGGGGCTTCTATGGGATCAAGCCGACCGGCGGGCGTAGCCCGGGTCGATCGTCGCGAGTTCGTCCTGCATGGCAGCCACGGTCCGCCGGATCTGATCCGGCGTGTGCCGCGAGGTGATGAAGAACCGGAGCCGGGCGGCTCGTTCCTCGACGGCCGGATAAAGGATCGGCTGCACGTTGATGCCCCGAGCGAAGAGGGCCCGGGAGAGCCGCAGGCTGTTGATCGAGTTGCCGAGGATGATCGGCACGATCGCGGAACCGCCCGACGGCCCGGTGTCGAGACCGGCCTCCCGGGCGAGCTGGAGGAAGAGCCGGGCGTTGGCGTGAAGCTTCTCCACCCGGTCTGGCTCGCGGTCGAGCAGCCGGAGCGCGCCCAGGGCTGCCCCGGCTGCGGCCGGCGGCAGGCCGACGGAGTAGACGAAGCCGGGCACCGTGTATTTGAGCCAGCGGACGAGCGACTTCGAGCCCGCGATGTAGCCGCCGCAGCTGCCGAGGGCCTTCGAGAGCGTGCCCATCCAGAGATCGACGTCGGCCGGATTCACTCCGAAGTGCTCGCCGATGCCACGGCCCCGCCGGCCCATCACACCGATCGAGTGGGCCTCGTCGACCATCAACAGCGCCTTGTGCCGCTTCGCGAGCTCGACGAACCTCGGCAGGTCGGCGAAGTCGCCGTCCATGCTGTAGATACCCTCGATCACGATCAGCACGCGGCGGTACTGGCCTCGCATCTGGGCGAGCAGTTCGTCGGCGGCCCGGAAGTCGTTGTGCGGGAAAGGGCGACGGCGGGCGCCCGAGAGCACGGCCCCCTGCAGCAGGCTGTTGTGGGCCAGCCCGTCGTGTAGCACGAGGTCGCCCGGGCCGACGACGTGGCCGATCACCGTCTCGTTGGTGGCATGGCCGCCCACGAACGTGATCGCGTCCTCGGCGCCCACGAACCGGGCGATCTCCCGCTCGAGTTCCTGGTGGATCGTCTTTTCTCCGGACACGAGCCGGCTCGCCGAGACGCTCGTGCCGAACTGGTCGATCGCCGCCTTGGCAGCCGCGGCGACGTCGGGCTCGCCCGACATGCCGAGGTAGTTGTAGGTGGCCCAGCTCACCATCTCCCGGCCGCCGATCCGCGTGCGGTCGCTCGTCAGCCCCTCGTGCACGCTGAAATAGGGGTTTTCGAGGCCTGCGTCCCGGACCATGGCGAAATTCTGCTCGAGCGCCCGCACCTCCGGAAACTCGGCGATGCGGTAGGCATCGGCAGGAATCTCGGCCGAAGACGCCGCGGCCTGCACCTTCACGCGACCTTCCAGCGGCATGTGGTCGATGATCGCCTCGGTCACCTCGCGGCAGGTCTCGATCTGCGGCAGCACCTGCTCGGGAAAGCGTCCGCCGAAGGCCTCCTCGAGGCTGGCCACGATCTCCATTCGCTCGAGCGAGTCGAGGCCGAGCTCGACGATATTGGTATCGAGCGAGAGATTGCCGGCCCGTTCCTTGGCGATCCGCCGCACGTGATCGAAGACCGTCTGCACGATCTCCTGGGGGAGTTCACGGTCGGGGCGATGGGCCCGCGACGCTTCGCCGACGGGCCGCTGGCGTGCCAATCGCGGCGCCGACGACGCGGCTGCCGGGGCGGCTGCCGCCAGCCAGCCGATGTGCTGCTCGACAACCTCGAGCGACCCGTCGAGGAACTGCCGTTTGCAGGCGTGCCGCTGGATCTTGCCGCTCGACGTCTTCGGGATGCTGTTGGGCCGCACCAGCACGATCCCCTCGACGGCCACCTCGTGATCGAGCGCCAGACGGCTTCGGATCGCGTCGAAGGCCTCGGCGATCTCGGCCGTCTCCCGACGGCCCCGTTCGATTTCCGCCGTCACAACTACCCGCTCACGCCCCTCGACATCGACGGCGAAGGCCGCCACGGAGCCGGCCCGCACGAGCGGGCTCGCCTGCTCGACCGCGTGCTCGATGTCCTGCGGATAGTGATTCCGTCCCCGAATGATGATCAGGTCTTTCAGTCGGCCGGTGACGAACAACTCGCCATTGTCGAAGAAGCCGAGATCGCCCGTCCGCATGTAGGGCCCCGGATTGGGACGCCATTTCGACACGGCCTGCCCCGAGACGGCGGGCTCCGGCTGACACAGCATCGCACCGAACGTCGCCTGTGAATCCTCGGGCCGGTTCCAGTAGCCCTGGGCCACGCTCGGGCCGCTCACCCAGATCTCACCGACGCGGCCCGGCGGCAACGCCTCGCACGTCTGGGGGTCGACGATCAGCACGTCCTGGCCGTCGAGCTCACGGCCGCTGCCGACGAGTCGCCGGGCACCCGCGGCCGTTGCCGGGCGGCCGAGTGCCGAGCCCGTGTCGATCGAGGCGGCATCGAACGCCCGGATCACCGGCGGCTCGAATTTCATGCCGCCGGTCACCATGAGCGTGCTCTCGGCCAGCCCGTAGCACGGGTAGAAGGCCTCGCGGCGGAAGCCGCTCACCGCGAAGGCCTCGCAGAAGGCGTCGATCGTCTCGGCCCGCACGGGCTCGGCGCCGTTGAAGGCGAGCGACCAGCTGGAGAGGTCGAGCGCGGCCCGCTGCTCGGGCGTCGTCTTTCGCACGCACAGCTCGTAGGCGAAGTTCGGGCCGCCGCTGATCGTGGCCCGATATTTTGCGATCGCCTGCAGCCAACGCAGCGGCTTCTGCAGGAATGCCACCGGCGACATCAGCACGTTGAACTTGCCGCCGTAGAGCGGCACGAGAATCCCGCCGATGAGCCCCATGTCGTGGAAGCTCGGCAGCCAGAACACGCCCGACTGGCTGCGGGTGATCTCGAACGCCTGCATGATCCGCAGGGAGTTGTGGAGCAGGTTCTCGTGGGAGAGCATCACGCCCTTGGGCGTGCCGGTCGAGCCGCTCGTGTATTGCAGGAAAGCCAGCGTGTCGCCGTCGATATCGGGGCGTTCCCAGCGGTCGGCCCAGGCCGGCTCCAGTTCGCTATCGACCTTCCAGATGAGATGCTCGAGACTCGGAGCCGAGGCCTTCAGCCCGTCGAACCGATCGAGCACGTCGCGGGTGGTGAGGGCTACCGCCGCATTGGCGTCGGCCGCGATGGCCTCGATTCGCTCCACCGAGCGATTCTTCCGCGGTGGGTAGGCCGGCACGGCGATCGCGCCGCCATAGAGGCAGCCCATGAAGGCGGCGATGAAGTCGAGGCCTGAGGGATAGAGCAGGAGCACCCGCTTGCCGACCATCCCCCGGTCCATCAGCCAGCCACCGACCGCCCGGGCCTTCCGGTCGAGCTCGGCATACGTGATGTTCAGTTCCTCGTTCTCGCCATCGACGAGGAACGTGAACGCCCGATCGTGGGGTCGATAGGCAGCCCGCTGCCGCAGCAGGTCGACGATCGTCGGGGCGAAGGAGGCTTCGCTGGCAGGATTCGGGATCACTCTGGACTGGTCTCCACCCTCTCCGCGCCGCCGCTCAAGGCCGCGTCGTGACCGCAGAAGGGATTCGGCACTGGCCGGCCCGGACCACCACAGTTTACCCGCCTGGGCGAGACAATCGGAAGTTTCGGACCACTCCGCGAAGACCGCGAATTGGGAGCGGCCCGAAAGGGGGGTGTACGGCTGACCGTACCGCTCAGGCCGGGTTTTTCGAAGGTTTTTGGGGTTAGCCCGAGCCGCCGGCTGCGGCGAAGACCCGTTCGAGAACGACGAACTGGTCCGGTGGGATGTCCTCGGCCCGAGCGTCGGGGGCCAGGCCCAGGCTGGCGAACACGGCTTCCACCCGGTCGCGGGCCGTGGCCTCGCGTTTGCCGCCGGCGATCCCCAAGAGCACCACGCGGAGCAGCTTGCGGCGGTGACAGAACACGTTGCGAACGAACGCCTGGAATCGGGCCAGATCGGCAATCCGGGCTCGGCGGTCAGGCTCGATATCGAGTCGGAGAATCGCTGAATCGACCTTCGGCCGCGGCCAGAACACGCTCGGCGGCAGCACCCGCACGATCTGCCCGCGACATTGGGCGCCCACCCAGATGGAGAGCGCGTTGTAGGCCGACGTGCCGGCCTCGGCGGTCATCCGCTCCGCCATTTCCCGCTGCACCGTCACCACCGCCGCATCGAACGGCCGGCGGCGGGCGAGTAGGTTGGAGATCACGGGCGTGGCGACGCAGTAGGGGAGGTTGGCCACGAGCAGAAAACGGCCCCGCGGATGGGCGGCGAGCGCGGAATCGACAGCCTCGAGCAACGCCGGAGCGAACCGGTGCTTCGCTGCCAGGGCATCCCCTTCGACGAGCGTCACGTTGTCGCGGTCGATCAGCCGGTCCCGTGCCAGTTGCGCCAGCCTTGGATCGATCTCGGCGGTGATCACCCGGGCGGCCTCGGCCGCGAGCCGTTCAGTGAGCACGCCGGTGCCCGTGCCGACCTCCAGCACCACGTCGTCGGGCCGCAGTTCCGCCGAACGCACGAGCAGGTCGATGAGGTTCAGGTCGACCAGGAAGTTCTGGCCGCGGCGGGTATCGATCGTGAACCCGACCTCGCGGAAGAGTTTCTTGAGGTAGGCGGTGGTCTGCCGCGGGGCAGGAGCTGCCGCATCGGTCGGGTCGTGCGTCATGTCGCCTCCGTGAAGCCGCCGACCGGCAGCCGCGATTCGAGCAGGCGTGCCACGTATTTGAAGACCAGGTCGGTCTCGAGATTCACGCCGCCACCGATGGCGATGCTGCCGAGCGTCGTACAGGCGAGCGTGTGTGGAATCAGGGCGACACTGAAGTCCGCCGGCGTGACGTCCACCACCGTCAGGCTCACGCCATCGATCGTCACCGAGCCTTTCGGGGCCATCTGGGCGAGGAGGCCCGCCGGGGCGGCGAACCGGCAGGTCACCCAGTCGCCTTCCTGCGCCCGCTCGGCGAGCGAGCCGACGCCATCCACGTGGCCCGTGACGAGGTGTCCTCCGAGCCGGTCGTCGAACCGCAGCGACCGTTCCAGGTTGACCTGCCCACCGGCTGCGAGGCCGCCGAGCGTGGTGCGGGCGAGCGTTTCGGGGCCGAGCTGGAAATCGAGCCGGCTCCCGTCGATCCGCACGATCGAAAGGCAGCAGCCGCTCACGCAGACGCTGTCGCCGAGTTTCGCGTCGGCCGCGATCGCCGCCGCCTCGACCGCCAGCCGCATCCCCGGCGGCTCCGGAACCGCGGCCACGACGCGACCGAGCGATTCGACGAGTCCAGTGAACATTCGGCAACAGCCCGGGGGGAAGGGGGGGTGGGGAACAGGCAGGACGACTCCCGCAAAGATAGCACGGGGCCACGGGGGCCCGGTGCCGGGGGAATTGAGGCCGATCTGGCGTCTTTCGCGGCGCGGGGGCATCATGCTGCGGATCCGTTCCGTTCCCGATATCCCATCCCACCCCGAGGCCCTGCATGTCCACGATCGTCGACGTTCACGCCCGCCAGATTCTCGACAGCCGCGGTAACCCCACGATCGAGGTCGACGTGACGCTGGCCGACGGTGCCTTCGGCCGCGCCGCCGTTCCGTCCGGGGCGAGCACGGGCGCCCACGAGGCCTGGGAGAAGCGCGACGGTGACAAGGGCGTCTATCTCGGGAAGGGCGTGCTCGAGGCGGTCGAGAACGTGAACACGCGGATCGCCGAGGAGCTCGAGGGCATCGACGCCCTCGACCAGACGACGGTGGACGAGCTCATGCTCGAGCTCGATGGCACGCCAACGAAGAAGGAGCTCGGGGCGAACGCGATCCTCGGCGTGTCGATGGCCGTGGCCCACGCCGCCGCCGAGCACTGCGGCCTGCCACTCTATCGCTACCTCGGTGGCGCCACGGCCCGGCTGCTGCCCGCCCCGATGATGAACATCATCAACGGCGGGGCCCACGCCGACAATCCGCTCGACGTGCAGGAATTCATGGTGATGCCCCTCGGGTTCGACACGTTCGACGACGCCCTGCGGGCCGGCGTCGAGACGTTCCATGCCCTCAAGAAGGTGCTCAAGGACAAGAAGCTCGCCACGGCCGTGGGCGACGAAGGGGGCTTCGCGCCGCACATTGGCACCTGCGCCGAGGCGCTGGAGGTGATTCTGGCGGCGATCGGCAATGCCGGCTACAAGCCCGGTGAGCAGATCGCCATCGCGCTCGACGTGGCCGCGACCGAGCTCTACGACGCGAAGTCGGGCACCTACACGATCGAGGGCAAGAAGCTCGACTCCGCCGGCATGGTCGACTTCTTCGCCGATCTTGCCGGGACGTATCCGATCATGTCGATCGAAGACGGCTGCTCGGAGGACGACTGGAAGGGCTGGAAGCTGATCAGCGAGAAGCTGGGCGACAAGGTGCAGCTCGTGGGTGACGACCTGTTCGTCACGAATTCCGAGCGGCTTTCCCGTGGCATCGCCGAGGGTGTGGCCAACAGCATCCTCGTGAAGGTGAACCAGATCGGCACGCTCACCGAGACGATCGCCGCGGTGGCGCTCGCCCACCGGTCGGGTTA
>JBILVW010000011.1:0-20357 GCA_044370205.1 Pirellulales bacterium
AGACGCAGGGCGTGATCCCCGACATCGTCACGATGGCCAAGGGGATCGGCAACGGTGCGGCCCTGGGCGCCGTCGTCACCACGCCCGAGATCGCCCGCGCGCTCACGTCGCGGATCCACTTCAACACCTTCGGCGGCAACCCCGTGGCCTGCACGCAGGGCCAGGCCGTGCTCGAGGTGATCGACGCCGACGGCATTCAGGCCAACGCCGCCCGCGTGGGCAGCCGGCTGCGGGCGGGGTTTCACGCCCTCGCCGACCGGCACGCGATCATCGGCGACGTCCGCGGCCTGGGCCTCATGCTCGGCATCGAACTCGTCACCGACCGGACCACGAAGGATCCGGCCCGCGCCGAGTGCGCCCGCGTCTTCGAGACCTGCCGCGAGCTCGGGCTCCTGATCGGCAAGGGAGGCCTGTGGGGCAACGTGCTACGCATCAAGCCGCCGATGTGCCTCACCGCGGCCGACGCCGACTTCATGATCGAGGTGCTCGACGAGGCTTTCCGCCGGCTGTAGCAGACTGTGGAACAAGTCTGCCGCCGCAGGATGCGGCGACCGCCGACCGTCGAAAACCTCGGCTTTTCGACCGGTCGGCCAAGTGGACAAAGGCCATGGATGGCTTTGGCCACGGACAGCTAGCCGCCCCGCCGCGGCCGCTCACGGCCGGTGGAGCACGAAGCCCTCGATCGCCTCGTATTCGGGCAGCCCCAGCTTGTCGTAGAAACGCGCGGTGTCGCGGTTGCGATCCTCGGCCCGCTGCCAGAACTCCCGCGGGTCGGTCGCTCCGGGGAACACGGCCCGGTCCTTCTGGCTCTCGTGCTTGAAGATCGCCATCCGCTTCCGCTCCACCTCGTCGGGCGACAGCGGCACGGCCATCTCGATCTCGTGCGGCTCCCACTCCTGCCAGGCGCCGCGATAGAGCCACAGCTCGCAGTCGCGGGCCCAGTCGCGGCCGGCGAGCTGCCGCAGGGCCTCGATCACCGCCACGAGGCAGACACGGTGCGTGCCGTGCGGGTCGGAGAGGTCTCCCGCCGCGTAGACCTGGTGCGGCCTCACCGCGTCGAGCAGCCGGGCCGTGATCTCGATGTCGGCCGGCCCGATGGGGTGTTTGCGGACGCGACCGGTCTCGTAGAAGGGCAGGTCGAGGAAGTGGATGCGGTCCGGGTTCACGCCGGAGTAGCGGGCCGCGGCCCGGGCCTCCGTCCGCCGGATCAGCCCCTTCACCGCCTGCAGCTCGGGGATGTCGACCGCGCCGGCCGGCTTCGCGCGCAGGAACGCCCGGATCTTCTCGGCGATGTCGCCCGCCGCCCGCTCACCGGGCGAGACGACCGTCCCCACGTCGAAGGCCCGGCAGAACTCCTCCACGAAGTCCACGTGTCGGTCGGCCGACTCGTCCCAGACCGCGATGTTGCCGCTCGTCTGGTAGGCCACGTGCACCTCGTGCCCCTGCTCGCAGAGGCGGATGAACGTGCCCCCCATGCTGATCACGTCGTCGTCGGGGTGCGGACTGAACACGACGACCCGCTTGGGAAACTCCTCCACCTTTGGTCCGACCGGCTGCTCGATGCCGTGGATCCGCCGCGGTCGACCGCGGTTCGAGAGCAGATCCTGAAGGCCGTGCTCGTTGTAGTCCTCGTCGGTCAATTTCAGGATCGGCTTGCCAAGCTTGAGGGCGAGCCAGATCACGGCCTTGCGGGTGAGCGGCTCGGTCCACTCGAGCCCCATCGAGTCGAGCGGCCCCACGAGCCAAGGCGACTCGAACCGCGCCAGCCGCGCGGCGGCGGCCCTGTCCAGCACGAACCTCGCATCGGCGTGCTGTTGCAGCGCGCTGGCCGACACATGGCTGCACGGCGGCTCCTCGACGGCCTTCCGCACGATCGGCGCCTTGTGCTCGCCGAAGGCGAGCAGCACGATCTTGCGGGCGTCGAGAATCGAGCCCACGCCCATCGTGATCGCCTGCCGGGGCACGTTCCATTCGCCGAAGAAATCGCTGGCGGCGTCGGAACGCGTCACGCTGTCGAGCGTGATGAGCCGGGTGCGGCTGTCGAGGGCGCTGCCCGGCTCGTTGAAGCCGATGTGGCCCGTGCGGCCGATGCCGAGCAGCTGCAGGTCGATGCCGCCGGCCTCGCGGATCTTCTCCTCGTAGCGACCGCATGCGGCGGCCACCTGGTCGCGGGCCAGCGTGCCGTCCGGAATGTGGATGTTGGCCGCGGGGATGTCGAGGTGGTCGAAGAGGTGCTCCCGCATGAAGCGGTGGTAGCTCTGGAGCGCGTCGGGCTGCATCGGCCAGTATTCGTCGAGGTTGAACGTGACGACCGTCTTGAACGACACGCCCTCCTCGCGATGCAGCCGGATCAGCTCGTCGTAGACGCCCACGGGGGTGCTGCCCGTGGCGAGGCCGAGCACGGTCTGCTTGCCGGCCCGGGCCCGCTCCGTGACGAGGTCGGCGATCTCCCGCGCGACGGCCCGACTGGCCTCACCCGGCTGGTCGTAGACGGTGACGGGGATCCGTTCGACCGTGTGCACGTGCGGCAGCGGCCCTCGGTAGATCGGCGGCGCGGCGGGGGGGGTAGGCGTGCTGGGCATGATGTCCTCTCTCTGAACTGGCTGCTTTCTATACGCTTCCGATCATTCGAACCGCTACACGAGCTTCGTTCTGCCCGGGACCGCATGCCCAGGAGCGGGCAACGAGCCATCCCAGGCGAGATCCTTGGGGAACAGGTCGAGCGTCGAATCCTTGGTGACGAAGTCCCACGTCACTCGCTGGCCGGTATAGGCGGCCAGCCGGCCCATCACCGCGACGAGCGAACTGTCGGCCGTCTGCAGCAGCTCGACGATCGGCGTCCCGGCGCGGATCGAGTCGACGAGATCCTTGTGCTCCTGCTGATAGGCGGCGCCGATATTGCCGGGCACCGCCCATGCCTGCTTGCCGGCGCGATCGATGATCTTCGATCCGGCGTTCGTCGCACCGATGTGGCAGGTGCCCTCGGAGCCGTAGATGACGTTGCTGTTGTCGCCCGCCGTGCCGGGGATCTGCCGACACGTGAACGACACCATGCGATCACCCGGGTAGGTGTAGTCGATGCTCATGGCATCCCACATCTCGCTATCGGCCGGGCGAGTGAACCGTCCACCCGATCCGTAGGCCGAGACGGGATTCGCGTCCATCACCCAATTGATCGCGTCGAGATTGTGGATCGTCTGCTCGCAGATCTGGTCGCCGCTCAGCCAGATGAAGTGCATCCAGTTGTTCATCTGGTATTCGGCGTCGCTCATGTTCGGCTGGCGGCCCCGGTACCAGATGCCATTGGTGCAGTACCGGGAAGTCGCGCCAATCACGTGGCCGATCTCCCCCTTGCGGATCCGCTCGACAACCTCGATGAAGCTCGGCTGCCGGCGGTACTGCGTGCCGGTGACGATGGCCGTGCCCTGGGCCACGGCCTTGTCGTGGGCTGTCAGGCAGATCCGATAGCCGGCGGGGTCGACGCAGACGGGCTTCTCCGCAAACACGTGCTTGCCCGCCTCCACGGTCTCGAGCAGGTAGCGGGGCCGAAAGCCGGGCGACGTCGTGAGCAGCACAATGTCGACGTCCTTGTCATCGAGAATCCGCTTGTAGCCGTCGAGGCCGCCGTGCATCTTCGCGTCGTCGATCGCCACCTTTTCGCCGTGGGATGCGAGGCCTTTTCTCAGGGCCGCACACTTGGCCGGATACAGGTCGGCTGCGGCGACGATCTTCACGTGGTCGTTGATCGACAGCGAGTCGTTCACCGCCCCGGTGCCGCGGCCGCCGCAGCCCACGATGCCGAGCCGCAATTCACGAACCTCCTCGGCCGCCGCGATCGAGGAATGCACCATGAGGCCGGAGGCGAGCGAGGCGGCAGCCCCCGCGCCGAGAAAGCCACGGCGGCTCGATGCCTGATCCATGATCACTGTCTCCTGGAAGCCCTGAGCGGAAGCGACGGGATCTGCACGTCGTCACGCCTCACGTTTCAATACGTCGTTCATTCGCCCAGCAGGGCCGTCTTCATCTGCTCGAGCACGGTCTTCAGGTGGGCCACGTCGCCGCCCCCCACCTCGGCCGACACCCAGCCCGTGAAGCCGATGTCGGCGAGCGCTCCTCGCACCGCCGCCCAGTCGATGTCACCAGCCGTGATGTCCACGAAGCCCTTCCACTTGCCCTCGGCGTCGGCCTTGGCGTTGGAGTAGCCCTTGATGTCGAGTTTCGCGATCCGGGGTCCGAGCTCGCGGATCCAGGCGGCGACATCGCCATAGCGGGCGTGATTGCCGAGATCGAAGAACGCGCCGACCCAGGGACTCTCGAAGCTGTCGATGTAGTCGGCGAACGGCGTCACACGCTGATCCCGCGGGCCGTCGTCCTGGTAGAAGAGTCCGTTCCACACATTCTCGAACAGGATCCGTTGGCCGAGCGCCGCCGCGAGCGGGATCGCCTTGCGAATCTCGTCCCTGGCCCGCCCCGGGCCGTCGGGTCCATCGGAGGCTTTGCCGATCACAAGCAGCACCCCGCTGCCACCGGCGGCATGCGACACGCGGATGCAGTGCTCGAGGTTTGCAAGGCCCGCCGCCCGCATCGCCACGTCCGGGCTCGTGAGCGTCTGCTTCCAGTGGGAGTGATTGATCGTGTTGTGGATGAAAACACCCGTCCGACTCGCGGCCGCCCGCAGTTGTTCCGGGGTGACGGAGGCCGCCTCGTCGAAATCCACGCCATCCATTCCAGCCTCCCGGGCGGCGGCGAGCCGCTCGTCGAGGCCAGGCCCCTTGGTCATCGTGTATTTGCACGAGAAGAGGAGGCCACTGGCGGGCTGTGGCGGCAGCGGAACCGGAGCGGCGGGCGTCGAGGCCAGTGTCACGTCAGCCCCCACGCCGACGGATGAGGCCGTCGCTGCGAGCGCGGCAGCGGATGAAAGGAGATCGCGGCGGGGCAGGCGCATGGCTTGAAGCTCGAAGGAACTCTTCCATCTTCACTGTCCCGGGCGGGGGTCGAAATACCCAAACGTCCAAAGTCATGTCTTTTTATACTTTCTACGAGAGGCCAAGACCCAGGCCTCGCTGCATCCAATGGCCGCTTATTTTGTGGAATAATGGATTTTCAGAAGGGCGCGGTCGATCGTCGGCCAAGGTGCTTCAATGCGTAAAAGTGCCGCTGAATACTACCGGTATCTCGCCGTGAACCCGCGGGACCACGCCTGGGGGCTGTGCGTGACGGGGGCCGGCTATCAGCCCGCCGAGCCGGGCGCCGACGGCCTGCCCCGGCGCCGCCACCCGCCAGGCCACTATTACTCGTGGGAGGCTGGTCGCATGCTCAACGAGTATGCCGTCATCTACGTGACCCACGGTCAGGGCGAGTTCGATTCGCAGGCCACCGGCCTCCACCACCTCGAGCCGGGCGACGCCATCCTGTTGTTTCCCGGGGTCTGGCATCGCTACCGGCCACGCAAGGACACGGGCTGGGGAAGCTACTGGATTCACTTCGAGGGCGACACGGCCGATCGGCTTCGGGAGGCCGGCGCCCTACAGCCGCAGCGGGCCGTGCTTCGGGTCGGCCTCGATGAAACCATTCTTCAGTCGTTCACGACGGTGCTCGACGGGCTTCGCAGCGAGGCCGCCGGCTTCGCCCAGATCGCCGCCGCCCGCACGACCGAAATCCTGGCGCGAATCGTGGGCACGGCGGGTACCGAGCGGCCCGTGCCCCGGCTCCAGGCGATCGTGCGTCGTGCCAGGCTCATGCTGGAGGAGGATCCGGGCAGCCTGCCCAACGTCGAGGAGATGATTCGATCATTCGACGTGAGCCGCACCCACTTCTTTCGCGTGTTCAAGGAGCAGACGGGCCAGAGCCCCTACAAGTATCACCTGCAGCTCACGATCCGCCGGGCCGCCGAGATGCTCCGCGACTCGTCGCTGTCGGTGAAGGCGATCGCGCTGGCGCTCGGCTTCCGCAACCCCTACCACTTCTCGAAGCTCTTCAAGCTCAAGACGGGCTCGTCTCCCCGCGACTATCGCCAGCACTGGCGGACGGTATCGGCCCCTGCGGCGAGAACTCCTTCCCCGCCCGCTCCATGATCTCGCGGCGGCTCGACACGTGGAGCTTCTCGTAGATCCGCTGCACGCAGGTGCCCACGGTGCTCGTCGAGATGCCCAACTCCTTCGACACGTCCTTGTAGGAATAGCCCTTCACGAGCAGTTCGAGCACCTCGCGAATGGCGGCCAGCAGTTTCTCGTTCATCACCGGCTTCACGAGGTAGCCATGGGCTCCGGCCGCCCAGCGGCCTCTGGCTCGCTACGACGCATCGACCCCTTCGAGACGGTAGCGAAGACGGTTGTCGCGTGGGTGAGGCAGCGTTCCCAGAGCAGGTGGCGACGATGACGTTTGTTCGTCCTCCGACGGTCCATGGCCGCTTCTGCCCGATAGAAATCACCTCTCACAAGGCTTTCACCCTACCACTTGGGCGGAGCGTCAGACCGACGGTTTGCTCAGCATGCGGGGTCGGCTTTCGGCTTCCAGATGGAGGGAGCCGAGATTGCTTCGTTGGCGGATCGAAATGCCTCCGCTGGAGCAGTCCCGTCGTTCCGTGCCATGATGTCGTTCATGCAATTCCCCACGACCGATCCCACGCTCATCTACCGCACCCGCGATGCGATCGCCGCGGCCGCCGCCCTCGCGGCGGCGATCGTGTCGTAACCGGCCACGCGACCTGTCGTCGCCGATCGCCCGCACACCTCGAGATCTACGCCTGAGAGCACTCGCTGGACGAAGACCGCTTCATTTGCATTGGCCCGATCTCCGGCGGCGGGCATCATGGATTACTTCCCGGCCTTCAGCTCCGCTACCTCGGCTTCGAGCTTCTCGATCCGCTCCTCCATTTCCTTGAACTTCGCCCGGGCCTTCTCCATGCGATCCTTCATCTCGTCCATTCGCTTGCGACCCTCCTCCATCCGCTTCTCGACCCGCTCGCGGACCTCCGGCGGCAGCTCCTCGAGCCGCTTCTCCATCCGCTCCTTCATCTCGGGCGACATCTCGCCCCACATCGGGCCGGGACCGTGATGCGGACCATGCGGATGGCGGCCATGATGCATGGGGCCCTGATGCATGGGTCCGTGCTCGGGACGCTCGCCGTCGCGCGGGGGTCGGCCGTGTGGAGGACGGCCAGGCGGGCCGGCATGCTCCATGCGATCGACCACGCGGCCGAGCTTCTCCACGATCCGATCGAGCCGGTCGAGCGAGTCGCCGCCGCCAGAACGCTCGTACGCGGGAGCGTCGTCATCGGCCCGCACGATCCGCAGCCGATCCACGGCCACCAGCAGGCCCACACCACAGCCGGCCACCGCCAGCCACTTCCAGAAGGCGTTCATCGGAGTTCTCCTTGCGAGGTTCCAGGTCGAGGGTAGAGATTCGAGACGAGTGATCCGACTCGTCGGGCGGCCAGTATGCTGTGCCCACCATCATGAACGGCCCAGCCCACGGAAAGTTTCGCGACCCCGCCCTCGCCGATTTCGGCGTCGATGCCGCGGGAGCAGGCCGGCGGCTGGAACGCCTCGGCGGCCTGCTCGTCGACCGTCCGCTGCCGCAGACGACGGCCCGTCGGGCCCTGCCCCACCTGTGGCGGGACGCCTCGGCCGTGTTCACGGGCACCGGCACCGCCGGCGTTGGCGACGGCCACTGGGAACTCGCCGGACCACTGCCCGAGCCATGGCTCGTGTCAGTGCCGGTGGGCTCCGCGACGCTCATCCTGGAGGTGAAACCGGCCGCATCCGGACAGATCGGCGTGTTTCTCGAGCAGGTCGAGCAGTGGCAGTGGCTCACCGAGCAGACGCCGCCAGGCAGTTCGATGCTCTCGCTCTTCGCCCATTCGGGCGCCGCGACGCTCGCACTCGCCGCCGCGGGCGCCGAAGTCGTGCACGTCGACGCCTCGAAGCCGTCGGTCGAGCTGGCCCGGCGAAATGCCACCGCCTCCGGACTCGCAGCCTCGCCCATTCGCTGGATCTGCGAGGATGCCGCCACGTTCCTGAAGCGGCAGCTCAAACGGGGAGCGTCGTTCTCCGGTGCCGTGCTCGACCCGCCGTCGTGGGGCCATGGGCCGAAGGGCCAGGCATTTGCCATCGACCGCGATCTCGTGCCGCTCCTGGCCGACGTGGCGCAACTCATCCGACGGCATCGCAGCGGTCCCCGCGGCCCGCTCCTGCTCACGTGCCACTCGCCCGGCTGGCATCCCCGCCGGCTGCACGACACACTCAAGGCCGCCTGCCACGACGCCGACCTCGAGGGCGGCAGCTTCGAGAGCGGCCCGCTCACCTGCACCGACGACTCCGGCCGCACGCTCGAACTCGGCAGCTTCGCGCGGTGGGCCCCAACCCGATGACCATCCCTTTTTCCTCCGAGACGATCACGAGCACCGCCAATCCGCGGGTGCGGCAGGCCATGCATCTGCGCGAGGCCGATGCCCGCCGGGCCAGCGGTCTCACGCTCGTGGACGGCCGCCGCGAGCTCTCCCGCGCCGTGGCGGCGGGCGTGGCCGTCGATGAGGTGTTCGTCGCCGCCGATCAGCCGCTCGACGACTGTCGCCCGTGGCTTGCCGACCTCGCCGGCCGCGGCACGCGGATCACGCCGCTGGCGGAGCGGCCGTTCGAGAAGGTGGCTTTCGGCAGCCGGAATGAAGGCGTAGTGGGCGTCGTGCGGTTTGCGGCCCTGCCTCTGGCTACCGCGGCCTTCAAGGCGGACAGACCACTGCTCGTGATCGAGGGGGTCGAGAAGCCGGGCAACCTCGGCGCGATCCTCCGCACGGCCGATGCAGCCGGCCTCGGCGTGATCGTGTGCGACGGCCGCACCGATCCTGCCAACCCGGCCGTGATCCGCGCGAGCCTCGGCACCGTGTTCACCGTGCCGCTGGCCACGACCTCGCTCGCCGAACTTCTCCCCTGGCTTCGCGCCGCCGGCCGCCGGGTCGTGGCCGCGACGCCCGAAGGGCAGAAACTCTGGCACGAGGCCCGACTCGCCGGCCCGACGGCGATCCTGCTCGGCAGCGAGGCCCACGGCATCTCGCCGCGCTGGCAGCAGGCCGCGGCCGACGGCACGCTCGCCTTCGAAACCATCCGCCTCCCGATGCGGGGCGCCGCCGACAGCCTCAACCTCTCCGCAACGGCCGCCGCGCTCGCCTACGAAGCCCTCCGCCAGGAAAAAGCCTCCGCATGACTGCTGCCGATACCACCGCCGCCGAGTTCGATCGGCTTCAGGCCACCTGCGCATCGGCCGGCCTCGACGCGATGTTCGACGAACTGGCGGCCTCGCTCATCGCCCGCCGCCGCTGGCACGCCCTGTTCGACGCGCGGCTCATGCAGGCCCGCGTGGCGCTCGGCCTGCCGCCGACCGGGGATCTCGGCACGCTCTCCGCCGACGTCCGTGATCAGCTCGACGCTCGCTCGCTCGCCGCCTGCCGCGAGGTGGGCTGGCCGCTCCTCGAAGAAGGCCACGTGGCGGCGGCCTGGATGTATCTCCGCGCGGCGGCCGAGCCGAAGCAGGTGGCGGCGAAGCTCGCCGAGCTTGCCGCGGGCATCGAGGATTTTCCCGAGGGTGACGACGAAGAGGCCCAGCGGCGGCTGCAGGAACTCGTAGGCATCGCGCTCTGGGAGGGCGTCGATCCGGCGCTCGGCATCGAGCTCGTGATCCGTACGCAAGGCACCTGCAATTCGATCACCGCCTACGAGCAGGCCGTGTCGCGGCTTCCTGCCGTACGCCAGCAGCCAGCCGCAGCCGTGCTCGTCGATCATCTCTATCGCGAGGTGGCCACGAACCTCGCATCCGATCTCGAGCGGCGGGGCATTCCGCTGCCGGCTAGCCACGACACGGCGCCTTCCATCGTCGCCCTGCTCGATGCGGCCGGCGGCCTGAAGAACGATCCGTCGGTGCATATCGACGTGTCGCATCTGCAGTCGGTGCTCCGCAACGCCCGCGTCTGCACCGCGGAGCCGACGATCCGCCGGGCCTGGGAGCTGGCCTGCTACGGCTGCCGGCTCCCAGAGGAGGTGACCTATCCGGGCGAGCCGCCGTTCGAGAACGTCGCCGAGGCCTCGCGGCTCTTCTTCGCCGCGCAGCTCGGCTACGACGTCGATGCGGCCCTGTCGTTCTTCCGCAAGGCGGCGATCACCGCGCGGATCGAGGAGACCGGCACGCTCCCTGCCGACGCGCTCCTCGTGCTGCTCTGGCGGCTCGGCCGCGCTGCCGAGGCGCTGCATGCGGCAGTCGAGCGGCCCGTCGGCGACGGCATGCCGAGCACGGTGCAGGCCGCCGGCATGCTGCCGTCACTCGTGGAACTCGCAGCCGCAGCCGGTGACTTCGAGCCGCTCCGCCGCGCTTGTCGCGAGAAAGGCGACGAGATCACGTTCGCCGCGACACTCGCCGCGGAACGTCTCTACGGCCACGGCCACCAGGGCTTCTTGCCGCACGGCCCACAGCCACCGCCGCACTCACCGCACGGTCCCGGCCAGTAGCCCAATTCTGTGGGGCTGCGAAAGCCGCGGCCCGGCGGCATCTGCCACGGGGCGAGCATGTCGGGCATCTGTCGGGCGCCGTTGCAGCCGTGCCACCGATTGCAGGCATCGCACGGATCGGGACAGCTCGGCTCGTGCTTCTCGCCGCAGTAGCGCGGCCCGCAGCCGGTGCCACACCAGGCCGACCCGGCCGCGGTGGGCCCACAGGCCTGGCGGTGATCGCCGGCGTGTGCCGCCGCCACGGCGAGCCCGGCCGAGACACACACGAGCATGAGGAATGCGCGCATCATGCAGTTTGTATCGGTCACACGACCCGGCTCGAATGAGAAAAACATGAACAACAACACGCCGCGAGGGGCTGCCCATGCCCCGGCCGCCGGCGTATGCCGCCGAGCGAAGGCAGGATGCCGAGAGCGAAGGCGGCATCGAGCAAGCGAAGAACAGGATGTTCGTAGCGAGCGTCCGGCGACGGGGCGTGGGCAGCCCCGAGCCCCCCATGCGCAAGCAGGGGGATAATGCGGCGTCCAATCCCGAAGCGGCCCGGATTATCCCCCGGCTTGCGCCTGGGGGCTTTTATGAGTTTCGGCTCGCTTCAGGAGCGAGGGTGCGTTCGAAGAGCCGCACGTACTCGCGGCCGCTGTGCTCCCACGACCAGTCCTGCCGCATCACGTGCCGTACGAGCCGGGTCCATGACTCGCGGTCGGCATGGACCTCGAGCGCCCGGCCGAGGGCATGCTCGAGCGCCTGCGGATCGATCGCGTCGAACGTGAAACCGCTCGCCGTGCCGTGGGCGAGCGTGTCGGGATTCGTATCCACCACCGTATCGACGAGGCCGCCGGTCGCGCGGACCACCGGGATCGAGCCGTAGCGGAAGGCGTAGAGCTGCGTGAGCCCACAGGGCTCGAACCGGCTCGGCACGAGCGTGATGTCGGCCGCAGCCTGCACGAGATGGGCGAGCCCCTCGTCGAATCCGATCACGACGTCCACCGTGCCCGGGAACGACGCGGCCACCCGCTGCAGCGCCTCTTCGTACCAGCGGTTGCCGGTGCCGAGCACCATGAAGTGGGCCCGCCCGCTGCCGGCCATGCGGCCGATCACCTCGACGACGAGCTCGATGCCCTTCTGTTCCGCGAGCCGGCCCACGAAAGCCACCAATGGCCGGGCGTCGGGGGCGGCGCGGCCGAGCCGCGCGGCGAGGGCCACGCGGGCCGCATACTTGCCGAGGTCGAAATCATGCTCGGAGTAGTGCCGCGGGATCTGCGGATCGCTCGCGGGATCCCAGGCCTGCGTGTCGATGCCGTTGACGATGCCGGTGAGCTGTTCGCTGCGGGCCGCAAGCACGCCCTCCAGGCCGCAGCCGCCGGGCGACTGCTGAATCTCCCTGGCGTAGGTCGGGCTCACGGTCGTGATCGCGTCGGCGAACACGATCCCCGTCTTGAGCAGGTTGAGCTGGCCGTAGAACTCCATCTGCTCCCAGTTGAAGTACTCCCAGTCGAGGCCGGTGAGGAGCATGTCCCACTGCCAGAACATCCCCTGGTAGGCCATGTTGTGGATCGTCATCACCGTCTTGGCATTGGCCACGGCGGGCCACGACTTGTAGAGCAGCTTCTGGTAGGCGGGCACGAGGCCCGTCTGCCAGTCGTGGCAGTGGATGATGTCGAACGACGTCGCCTGCCGTCCGGCGAGTTCGAGGGCCGCGCGGGAGAAGAAGATGAACCGCTCGGCGTTGTCGGGATAATCGTCGGGCCCTCCGTAGAGCCCGGGCCGGTCGTAGTAATCGTCGTTGGCGACGAGAAACACGTCGCCGCGGGCGTCGGGGAGCCGGCACTTGAGAATCCGGGCCACCGGCCGGCGGGTGCCGATCGGTACCTCGAAGGCGAGGTCGGTCGGCTCGATCGGCAGGCCCTTGGCCAGGGCCTCGCGGTAGGCGGGAATGACGAGCGTGGTCTCGCAGCCCAGCCGGCCCAGGGCCGCAGGCAATGCCCCGGCCACGTCGGCCAATCCGCCCGTTTTGGCGAACGGCGCGGCTTCGCTGGCGACCTCGAGCACCCGCATGCGACCATCCTCGTCAGCCCGGCACCGCGGCCACGCGCCGCCGGATGCTCTACTATAGATCGCATTTCCGGCACAGTTCGCCAAAACCCATGAGCCCGCTCGTCAATCCCGCCGCGCTGTTCAAGCTCCGGCTCCCCTGCCCCCGGCGGGCGAAGCTCTGGCCGCCCGCGGCCTGGCAGCTCGACGAGGCCTGCCGGCTGCCGTCGTTCGCGCCCCTGGCGGGCGTGCCCGATCTGCTCGAACTCTCGCTCGCCTGGAACCCGGAGGGGCTGGCGGTTCGCGGCGTGGCCCGAGGCGTGGGCAACGCCCGCTGGTGCCATCCCACACGGCCCGAAGACAGCGACGGCCTCCATCTCTGGATCGCCACGCGGCCCACGGGGGAGAGCCATCGCGCCGGCCGGTTCTGCCGCCGGCTCGCCCTCCTGCCCACGGGCGGCGGCCGCCTCGCCGACACGCCCGTGGCCGTCGTCGCCACGATCCCGCGGACGAGCGAAGTGCCGGCGCCGCTCCCCGAGGGTTCGATCCAGATCGCGGCAAAACTGCTCGCGGACGGCTGGCAACTCGAGGCCCTCATCGGTGCCGCCGCGCTGCCGGGCTGGGATCCGGCCGAGATTCCAAGACTCGGGTTTTTCGCCGCGCTGGTCGATCGGAGGCTCGGTCGGCTCCCCTGCTTCGCACCGCCGGAGTTTCCCTGGGACAGCGACCCCACGACCTGGGCCGAGCTGGAACTGACGACCTAGGCCGGCCTGCGGGTGCGGCTCGTCACTCCGCGACGGCGGCTCGCGGTTCAGCGGCAACCTCGGCCACTGGCTGCTCGCCGGCGGTCTCCGCCGGCTGCCCGGCAGTCTCCGGTGGCGAGGCAGCGGCCGAGGGCTCGTCACCCGCGACAGGCTGGCTGACCGGCTGCTCCACTCCGGTCAGCGTCTCGTCCCGCAACGCATCGACGATCTGCCGCAGGCCGTCGAGCTGCGTTGCGATCGCCTCCGTGGCCTCGCCGAGCATCCGCTGCTGCTTCGTCCGCAACTGCACCGACGCCGCGTTCATGCCCTCCTGCCGCGCCCGCAGGTCGTCAGCCTGACGGATGACCGCCGCCTCGACCTCTGCGATCGAGGCCTCGACGGCCCGCACGATCTCGGCCCGGCCGGTGAGCATCGCGTCGTGGTGCTTCGCGAGTCGCGAATCGGTCTCGTGCCGAAACCTCGCGACATCCAAGGCTAGTTCCGCGAGCTGGCGTCCGCAGAGGCCGGTGGCTTCGGCGTTGTGCCGGGCCTGTGTCTCGACTGCGGCCAGCGTGGCCTGTGTCTGTCGCGCCAGTGCCTCGATCCCGGCGATCGTCGCGGCGAGATCGCCCACCGCCGTGGCCTGGGCCGTCAGCGTGCCGTCAATTCGCCGCAAGCCTGCTTCCGTGCCGGCAGTCGTCCGCTCGAGTACGGCGGCGACGCGGTGCACCGCGGTGTCGATCACCGCCACCTTGTGCCCCAGTCGCCAGACGAGCGTCGTCGCCACGAACCCGAGCACGGCGGCGGTGGCCGCCACCCAGGCTCGCGACCGGTCCGCCGCCTGACCGCGGGCGACCTCTTTCTCCATCCGCGACATGCAGGCCACGAGCCAGGACATTTCGCCGGCGCGGCCGGCCGGGCCGTCCACCTGCGGATCCTGTCGGGTCGTCGTTTCGTGCGTGGCTGCCATGATGTCTCCCGGCAAAGTCCCCCAGCGCGGCCGGCCCGTGACGCACCGGCCCTGCTGCGCCCCTGACAGGGAGATCGGCGGACCCCCGGGTCCCGCTTCACGCTGCCACCGCACGCCGGACAGGTCGCCCCGCACGGCCATCCCAGCCCGCACACTCAGCCGCCGGCATCGTCGACGAACGGCTCGACCTCGACCGCCGCCGGGGGCAGGCTTTCGAGGAACACGCGGCCGTAGTGCTTGGTGAGCATCCGCGGGTCGAGAATCACCACGGATCCCCGGTCGGTATGCGTGCGGATGAGCCGCCCGAAGCCCTGCTTGAGCTTGAGCACCGCCTCGGGCAGCTGATACTCGGCGAAGGCGTTGCCGCCGGCCTGCTTGATCGCCTCGATCCGGGCCGCGGTGAGGGGCCGGTCGGGCACGGCGAACGGCAGCTTCGTGATGATCACATTCACGAGGCAGTCGCCCGGCAGATCGATGCCTTGCCAGAAGCCGTCGGTGCCGAGCAGCACGCTCGCCGGCCCCTCGCGAAACTCCTCCAGCATCCGCGACCGCGGCAGGCCGTCGGCCTGGCTCACGAGCCGAAAGTTCCGCCGCACGCACCAGCCCGCCAGCTCCGCCGACGCCTTGGCCAGCGCCGCGTGGCTCGTGAACAGGATCATCGCCCGGCCCTCACTCCGCGCGACGTAGCGTTTGATCATCCGCACGACAGCGGCATCGTAGGCCGCGCCGCTCGTGGGATCGGGAAGCCGATCGACGAGCACGAGCTTCGCCTGCCGCGGATAGTCGTAGGGACTGCCGAGCTTCCGCGAGAGGCCGCCCGCCGGGATGCCGAGGCGGCCGCGGAGAAACCCGAAGCCCGCATCGTCGTCGCCGGTTGAGGACTCATCCGCGAACGCCTCGTCGCCCCGCCGCGGTGGATTCACGGCCAGCGTGGCGCTCGCGAGGATCACGGTGCCCACGCGGTCGAAGAGCTCGCGGCGGAGCATCGCCCCCACGTCCACCGGGGCGCTCGAGAGCGTGAGTCGCTCACGGCCGCGCCGCGACCGGTGCGACTCCACCCACCACACGCTCCCCGCCTCCCCCTGCTTCAGCCACATGTTCACCGCCGCCGCGTGGCTCGTGAGCCGGTCGGCGAGCGATTCGAGATCATGCCGCTCGGCCTCGGTGGCCAGGCCGTCGGCGGCATTCCGAAGCTTTCGCGCCAGCGACATGAGCGGCTCCCCGAGCGTGTCGTCCACGAGCCCCGGCTTCGACACCCGCCACGGCGGCTCGCCGCGCAGCGCGAGCGCCTCGCGGACGTCGTCGAAGAAATCCTCCGCAGCCCGCCGGCAGCGGCGGACGTCGGGCTCGAGGTCGTGCATCCGGTAGTGGGCGAGCAGCCCCTTCTGCGACCGCTCGTTCCAGAGCTTCGAGAGCACGCGATCGATGCCGCCGCTCGACACACCGATGCCCAGGTGCTCGCTGGCCACCGACTCGATCGTATGGGCCTCGTCGAAGACCACGATGTCGTGGTCGGGCAAGAGCTTCGCCCCGGCCCGCCGCACGGCGAGGTCGGCGAAGTAGAGGGCATGGTTCACGACGAGCACCTGGGCATGGGCCATCCGTCGTCGCGCGGCGTAATAGTGGCACTGCCGATGGGTGGGGCAGGCCCGGCCCATGCAGTTGCCCGAGTCGCTCGCGATCTCCTCCCACACGCTCGGCCGCGGCACCACGTCGAGGTCGGCGAGCGAGCCGTCGCCCGTGCGTTTGGCCCAGGCCGCGAGTGCGAGCAACTCCCCCCGCTCCTCGTCGTCGGGAAACAGGCTGCCCGACCGCTCGAGCGCCAGCGCCAATCGCCGCAGGCTCACGTAGTTGCTCCGCCCCTTCACGAGCACGGCCGAGAACTCGCGCGGCATCACCGCCGCCACCAGCGGGATGTCCTTCGTGAGCAGCTGCTCCTGGAGCGCGATCGTGTGAGTCGAGATCACGACGCGGCGGGGCCGCGGCCGGGGCGGTTCGTCGCCGCGCGACTCGTCCTCGTCGTCGAAGTCGTCGGGCTCGGCGGGCCGCGCCACCTGTGATTCGTGCGGCTCGATCTGGTCGGCTGTCGCCGCGAGCACGGCGGGTACGAGATAGGCGAGGCTCTTGCCCACGCCCGTGCCAGCCTCGAGCACCGCATGCCGCCGCTCGGCGATCGCCTGCGCCACGACCGCCGCCATCTCCAGCTGCTGCGGCCGCGACTCCCAGCCCGCGAGACGGGCCGCGAGCCGCCCGCCGGGCGCCAGGAAATCGTCGGGCGTCAGCGGCGTCGTCATCGGAATGAGTGTAGCGGACTGCATGGTAGGATTGGGCCCCTCTGAACTCTTTTGGAAGGAACTCCCGTGCCGTCATCGCCGTCTCACGATCCTGCTCCGCCGGGCACGCCGGCCGCCGCCGCGAAAGCCTGGGGGGGCGTGTTTCGCGAGCCGACCGACAAGCGGGTCGAGGCGTTTTCGGAGAGCGTGTCGTTCGACCGCCGGCTGGCCGACGACGACATCGACGGCTCGATCGCCCACGCCCGGATGCTCGCCGCCTGCGGCCTGATGAGCGTGCAGGAGGCCGATGCGATCGCCCATGTGATGGAGGAGATCCGCGGCGAGATCCACGCCGGCCGATTCGAGTTCACCGCCTCGAAGGAAGACATCCACCTTCACATCGAGGCCGCCCTCACGGCCCGGCTCGGCGACACCGGCCGCAAGCTGCACACGGCCCGCAGCCGCAATGACCAGGTGGCCACCGACCTGCGGCTCTACTGCCGCCGCGCGATCGACCGCCTCGACCGGGGCCTCGCCGGGCTCCAGGCCGCCTTCCTGGGGCTGGCCGAACGGGAGCAGGGCGTCGTCATCCCGGGCTACACGCACATGCGCCGGGCCCAGCCCGTGCTCGCCGCCCACCAGCTCTTGGCCTGGTGCGAGAAGCTCGACCGCGACCGGGGGCGGCTGGCCGATTGTCGGAAGCGGACGAACGTGCTGCCGCTCGGCTCCGGTGCGATCGCCGGCACGAGCCTGCCGATCGACCGCGAGCACGTGCAGGAGGCACTCGGCTTCGACGCCGTCGCCGCCAACAGCCTCGATGCGGCGAGCGACCGCGACTTCGCCTGCGAGCTGGCCTTCGTGCTGTCGCTGGCGGCCGTGCACCTTTCGCAGTGGGCCGAGGAGTGGATTCTCTACAGCACGCCGGAATTCGGATTTCTGGTACTCCCGGAGGGCTTCTGCACGGGCAGCTCGATCATGCCGCAGAAGATCAACCCCGACGTGCTGGAGCTCGTTCGCGGCAAGAGCGCGCGGGCGATCGGCAACGTGCAGGCGCTGCTCGTGCTGCTCAAGGGCCTGCCCACGGCCTACAACCGCGACCTGCAGGAAGATAAGGAGCGGATCTTCGATTCGATCGACACGCTGGAGGCGGTGCTCGGCGTGGCCACGCCACTCGTCGCGGGCACCCGCTTCGACCGCGAACGGATCGCCGCCTCGCTCGACCGCGGTCACCTCGATGCCACGAGCCTGATGGAGGCACTCATCGCCGCGGGCGTGCCGCAGCGGACGGCCCACGAGATCGTGGGGCACCTCGTGCGGAAGGCGATGACGCGGGGCGTGGCCCTGAGCGAACTCTCCGACGAGGAGTTCGCCGCCGAATATGCCGGCTGGAATGCGTCACTGCGGGCGGCGCTCGGTGCGCAAAACGCCGTCGAACGCATGGTGAGCCAGGGCTCGACCTCGCCGGCATCGGTGGCCGCGCAGCTCGCCGCCTGGCGTGAACGGCTCCCGTAGTCCGCTGCGACCCTGCGGCTTCGGGGATCTGGGAGGCCCTCGGGCAGTGCAGCGATCGGCGGGCCCCGCCTGCACCCGGGTGCAGCCGCGTGCCGACGCTGATGCTGCGGGGGTGCGCGACAAGGAACCTCCCGGCTCATGGAGGTCGGCCGTGCGGTGGCAAACGCGAATGCTGGTGGTCGCGGTGCTGGGCTGCGCCACTGCTGCCCGGGCGGCTGATCCTCCACGCCGGCTCGATCCACTCCAGCAGGCAGTCGTCGATTCACTCGCCTCACCACCGCGAACGACGCCGCGGCAGTTCTTCGAGGCGGCCGTGCGGTGCATCGACATCGACGCCCCCGACGTCGCCCACGACTACTTCAAGAAATTCGTCGCCACAGTCGGCGCCGAGGAGAAGGGGCGGCTCGACCTCTTCGCCGACCTCGGCGACGCCTTCGACGCCGGCCGACTCGGCCGCCTCGAACGCGAGCTCGCGCCGCGGGATCCTGCCGCCGGAAAGATCGTGGCCGCGATCCGCGAGGCCGCCGCGTTGCGCCGCCGTGATCCGACCCAGCTCGCGGCCGCGGCCGCCGCGCTCGCGAGCCCTTCGGCCGCCACTCGGCTCGCCGCGACCGACCGCCTCACGGGAGCGCAGGAAGATGCCCTGCCTGAACTCGTCGATCTGCTGCAGTCGGAGACAGCCGAACCCCGCCAGCGGGCGGCCGCGCGGGAAATCATCGCCGGCCTCGGGCCGGCTGCCCGCCAGCCGCTCCTCGCCTGGCTCGGCTCCGACGACGTCGCCCACTGGCCATCCGTGATCGAAGCGATTGCCGCGAGCGGGGCCGACGACGTGGCCGACTTCCTGCTCGCCCCGGCCCTCGTGGAGAACACGCCCCCCGCCGCCCGCGATGCCGCCGTGCGGCTGCTGGCGGCGCCGCCGTCTCGCGAAGACGCACTCGAACGGCTCACCCGCCGACTCGACCACACGCTGTCGCCCGCCGGCCTGCCGTCGATCGACGAACTCTGCCTCGAGCCGATCAAGAAGCCGGCAGACGCTGCGACCTCCCTCGGCGGCACGCTCACGGGCACGGTCGAACGGTTCGTGTGGGATGCCAAAGCCCGGCGGCTCGTGCGGCAGCGAATGACGCCCCGCGAGGCCCGGGCCCAGGACGCAGCCCACCTCGGCCGCGACCTGATCGCCCTCGGTGTCAGCGACCCGCATGCCATCCAACTCGTGCTTCTCGCGCAGCTCGAGAGCCTGCTCGTGATGGCGGCGCGGGAGGGAGCGACGGCCGACGCGATCCCTCCCGCCCGCCTCCGCGAACCGCTCACGTCGCCCGAGGGCTTCGATCCCGACACGGCCGCCACGATCGTCGATCTGGCGATCACGCACGGCCTGTTCGAGGCCGCGGCGGCGGCCTGCCGCAGCCTCGTGCCCCCCGGCGCGGAAGGCGACGACGCAGCCCCGCCCCGCAGCCTGCTCTCGCCCGCGGCGCGAAAGACGCTCGTACGGGCCATCGTGGTGCCCGATGCAGGCCTGCAGGTCGCGGCCGCAACGGCACTGGCCGCTGCCGGGGGCGATCCTCCTTTTCCCGGATCGAGCCGCGTGGTGGACGTGCTCCGGCATGCCGCCACCGCCGAAGGGCGTGACGTCGCGATCGTGGTCCATCCCGATGCCACGATCCGACACGAGCTGGCCGCGAGCATCGCACGGTTCGGCTACGAGCCGGTGCCGGTGGCCACCGGCCGCGAGGCGATCTTCGCCGCCCGGGAAACCGCCGACACGACGCTCGTGCTGCTCGCAGCGCGGAGCATCACCCCCACGCCGATCGAAACGGTGCAGCTGCTCCAGCGACCCTGGCCCGGCACCGTGCCGCCGGTGCTGCTCGTGGTCGATCCGTTCGACGACGGCCGAGGCTGCTTCCTCACGCAGCTGATCCTAAAGTTCCGCGACTTCGAAGGCATCGGCATCGTCGATCGGCTCGACAGCTTTTTCGCGGCGACGGGAGAGCCAGATCCGGTCGGCCCCCGCTTCCCCGACGCCCTCGCACAGGCCGCGGGGCCGCAGGCCGTCGATCCCGCGACGCGGCAGCTCGAGCGGCAGACACGGCTCGCCCGCGGCCGGGAGGCGGCGGCGGTGCTCGAACAGCTCTCTGTGCGGGGCTGGGAGGTGGCGCGGCCCGGAGACCCGCCCCGCAGCCTCGTGGCGGCACAGTACAATCGCGACGATGCTGCTGCAGCCCGGCCAACCCGCTGACGATCCGTCGACTCCCCCCATCCGTGGCCTCATCGGTTCGAGCGCCGCGATGCAGGAGGTGTATGCCACGACCCGCCGCGTGGCAGCGTCGAATGC
>JBILVW010000179.1:0-6041 GCA_044370205.1 Pirellulales bacterium
AAGCCGGCTCGCAGGCGGCATGAGTTGCCTCGCTGGCGGCCGCACGCCACGCTCGGCATCCTCACGCCGAGCCGCTCGCCTACCCCGCTCCGCACTGTCAAGCTGTCGCGACGGATTGGCAAACAGGAGAAGGGAGGCGAGGGGGTCGGCAAACGCTCGAGGAGCATTGGGCCGCCGCGGCCCACCGCGACGAGACTTTTGCCGCACCCAAGCCGGCGATGTAAGCCGACTGCGCTCTAGACGTTCACGGGCATCGTGACGACGTCGTCGGCGAGGAGCTCGGCATCGGCCCGGTCGTGGGTCACGAGCACCACGGGCGTATGCCAGTCGGCCAGCCAGTCGCGGAGTTGGTGGCGTACATCCGCACGCAGATCGGGGTCGAGGGCTGAGAGGGGCTCGTCGAGCAGAAGCAGCCGCGGCCGCGGCGCGAGCGTTCGCGCCAGCGCCACCCGCTGCTGCTCGCCTCCTGAAAGCTCTCGTGGCCGTCGCGCCGCGAGGCCGGAGAGGCCCAGCCGATCGAGCAGCCCCGCGACGATCCGGCGGCGGTCCGCGACGGCGTGCGTCCGCAACCCGTAGCCGACGTTGTCGGCCACCGAGAGATGCGGAAAGAGCGCCGGCTCCTGAAACATGAACCCCACGCCACGGGTCTGCGGGGGCAGGAACCGGCGGGTGGCTGCGTCGCACCAGGTTTCATCCGCGAAGCGAACATGCCCCGAGTCGGGCCGCTCGAGGCCGGCGAGGCACCGCAAGAGGGTGGTCTTGCCCGAGCCAGACGGGCCGGCGACGACGGTCACGTGAAACCGGTCGGCGGGGCAGCGGAGGCCGCCGCGGATCACCGTCCCGCGGGCAAACCGTTTCTGGATGGTCGCTTCGAGCATGCCACTCATGCCCGCCTCCGCCACTGTTCGAGGGCATGCACGATGGCCATGGCGGCCAGCGCGAAGGCGACGAGCCAGAGCGACGTGCGGGCGGCCGCCTCGTAGTCGAGGGCCTGCACGTCGTCGTAGATCGTGAGCGCGAGCGTCCGCGTCACACCGGGGATGCTGCCGCCGACCATGAGCACCACCCCGAACTCGCCGACCGCATGGGCAAACGCGAGCACGAGTCCGGCCAGGATGCCCGGCCAGCAGGCCGGGAGCGTCACCCGCCAGAACGTTCGCCACCGCGATTCGCCGAGGCACCACGAGGCTTCGACGAGCCGCCGGTCCATCCCGGTGAAGGCGGCGGTGAACGGCCGCACGGCGAACGGCAGGTTCGAGATCACCGATGCGACGAGGATGCCGGCGAACGAGAAGGGCAGCGTGCCGCCGGTCGCCTGTTCGTAGAGCCGACCGAGCGGGCTCCGCGGCCCGAGGCCGACGAGGATGAAGAAGCCGAGCACCGTCGGGGGCAGCACGAGCGGCAGCGCGACGAGCGACTCGACGAGAAACCGCCCCCGCCACCGCGACGTGGCGAGCCAGAGTGCGAGCGGCAGGCCAACGGCGGCGAGCACGGCCGTGGTGGCCGCGGCGAGCGTGCACGTGAGGCGAACGGCGGTGGCATCCATTCGCTACTTTCCCTCCACGTCGAAGCCGTGGCCGCGGAGGATCCCGCGGCCCTCGGGGGCCAAGAAAAATTCGGCAAAGAGCCGCGCGGCTTCCGGATCACGGGCGGCGGCGAGCACGACGCCCCCCTGCACGAGCGGCGGATGGGCATCGGCCGGCACGAGCCAGAAGCGGCCCTGCGACTTCATGGCGGGCGACTCGGCGAGCGCTAGCGCGATCACCGCCGCATCAGCCGCGGCCGACTGCACGAACTGCGCCGCCTCGGCGACGTTCGCGGCGAAGATGATCTTGTCGGCGAGTGTCTCGCGGAGGCCGAAGTGCGCGAGCGCCGCCTCGGCCGCGCGGCCGTAGGGAGCATGCCGCGGATTGGCGATTGCGATCCGCCGAATCGCAGGATCGAGCAGCAGCGTATCCAAGCCCCCGGTGGAAACCGGGGGGTCGAGCGTTTTTGGCGAACCGGCGTTCAATGCGTTCGGAATCCAGATCACAAGCCGTCCGGTGCCGTAGCGAAAGACCGCCTCGGGCTTCGCGAGCCCCTCGTCGGCGAGGCTCTGCGGATAGGCGATGTCGGCCGCCAGATAGAGGTCGAAGGGCGCCCCGTTGCTGATCTGCGCATGGAGCGTGCCCGACGCACCGAACGTCGGCCGCACCTCGATGTCGGGATGCCGGACACGAAACTCCCGCATGATCACCGGCAGCGCCTGCGAGAGATCCGCCGCCGCGGCCACCGCCACGACCCGGGAACGAGCTGTCTCGCGGCCGCAGCCGGCGGCCACCACACCCACGACGGCAAGCACCCGCAGAGCTGCAAAACAGCGACTCATCCAGACATCCACCCGGAATTCCTCACAATCGACTCGACGCAAGCTGAATTCTACGGCAGTCTACCCGTAGCGAACGTCCGGCGAACGGGCGTGGGCAGCCCCGAACCATCACCCACGACGTAGTCAAAGAAGCGAACCCATGACGCTTGCCACCACAATCAGCACCCTCGCGCTGGCGATCGTCTTCTGCGGCCAACTCCAAGCCGCCACCTGGCCGCAGTGGCGTGGGCCCGATGGCCAGGGGCATGCCCCTGAGGCGCACGATCTGCCGGTGCGGTGGAGCGAGACGGAGAACATCGCCTGGAAGACGCCGCTGCCTGGCCGGGGCTGGTCGTCGCCGGTGCTGGACGAGGAGCGGATCTGGCTTACCGCGGCCGTCGCCACAGAGCTCGATCCGAAAGAACGGGCCCGGCGGGCGGCCGCGCTCAATGCGAAGCTGCCGATGAACCTTTCGGGGCCGGTGAGTTTCCACGCGCTGTGTGTCGAGCGGACCACCGGGCGGCTGCTGCACGACGTGAAGCTCTTCACGGTGGACGATCCGCAGCCGATCCATACGCTCAACTCGCATGCCTCGCCGTCCCCCGTGCTGGCCGACGGTCGGCTGTTCTGCCACTTCGGCGACTACGGCACGGCCTGCGTCGATGCGGCGACGGCCGCGGGCGTGTGGGTGAATCGCGATCACCGTCTCAATCACGAGAACGGTCCCGGCAGCAGCCCGATCGTGTGGCAAGACCTGCTCATCGTCCACTGCGACGGCAGCGACACGCAGTCGATCGTGGCGCTCGACGCCCGCACGGGCAAGCAGGTCTGGAAGACGCCCCGGAGCGGCAAGCTGCAAGACAACCCGGACCTGAAGAAGGCCTACGGCACGCCGCTCGTGCTCGAGTTGGGGGGCCGCGAGGTGCTCGTATCGCCGGCGGCCGATTGGATCTATGCCTATGATCCCGCCACGGGCCGCGAGCTCTGGAAGCAGACGTATGGCGTGCTCGGGTTCTCGATCGTGCCGCGGCCAGTCGTCGCCCACGGGCTGCTCTTCATGAGTACGAGCTTCATGCAGCCGGAATTGCTCGCGCTGCGGCTTGGCGACGGCACGACGGCGCCTGAGATCGCGTGGCGGGAGAAGAAGGGAGCCCCGTCGATGCCGTCGCCGCTCGTTGTCGGCGACGAGGTCTATATGGTGAGCGAGAAGGGAGTCGCCAGCTGCCTCGACGCACGCACCGGCGCCGTCCACTGGACGGAGCGGCTCGGCGGCAATTTCTCGTCGTCGCCGCTCCATGCCGATGGGCGGATCTACGTGGGCAATCGCAACGGGGAGACGTTCGTCTTCCGGCCGGGCCGCCAGTTCTCGCTCGAGGCGACCAACCCCCTCGACGGGAGCATCATGGCCACGCCGGCGGCCGTGGGGCGGGCACTCTATGTGCGGACGGAAGCGGCCCTCTACCGAATCGAGAAGTCGCCGGCCGCCGCCGGTCGATGATCCACCCTAGGGAGCCATTTGACCGCACGATATAGTTTTGTGGTCACGGGGCGACCCAGGAGCGACGCGATGAAACGCTTAAACAGGCTCCGCCGGATGACGAATGGGCCGGAGCGGCTCGAGCCCCGCACCCTCCTGGCTGCCGATCTGCTGTCTTTATCCCTCGGGTCGGCCGGGTCCCGGCAGTTCGAGTGGGGCGGCCAGCTCGTGCAGGCCGTGCCCGACGCCTGGATCGTGCGGGCCGCTGAACCGACGACGTCTGCCCTGGCCGTCGCCGCAAACTGGCGATCGACCCCGCTTGGCGAGGGCTTCTTCTCGCTCGCGACGCCGGGGGCCTCGGCGGCCGACGTCTCGGCCTGGGCTGCGGCCACGGCAGGTGTCGCGTATGTCGAGCCCGACTACGTGATCACCGGCGCGGCCGTGCCCAACGATCCGTCGTTCGGCCAGCTCTGGGGCCTCTCCAACACGGGGCAATCGGGTGGGCTTCGCGATGCCGACATCGACGCCCCCGAGGCCTGGGACGTGACGACCGGCTCCCGGAGCGTGGTCGTGGCCGTGATCGACACCGGCATCGACTATCGGCACCGTGATCTCTCGGCCAACGCCTGGCGGAATCCGGGCGAGGTGGCAGGCGACGGCATCGACAATGACCGCAACGGCTTCGTGGACGACGTCTACGGCTGGGACTTCGCCAACAACGACGCCGACCCGATGGACGAGCAGGGGCACGGCACCCACGTGTCCGGCACCATCGGGGCCATGGGCAACAACGGTGCGGGCGTCGTGGGCGTGAGCTGGAATGTCTCGATCATGGGCCTCAAGTTCCTCGGGGCCAACGGCAGCGGATCGACGAGCGGCGCCGTGGCGGCGATCAACTACGCCACGCGGATGCGGCGGGATTTCGGGGTCAACGTCGTCGCCACCAACAACAGCTGGGGTGGCGGCGGCTTTTCCAGCTCGCTCCGCGACGCGATCGCGGCCGGCGGCCGGGCCGGCATCCTGTTCGTGGCGGCGGCCGGCAACGAATCAGAGAACATCGATACGACGCCCGCCTATCCCGCGGCCTACACGAGCGACGCGGTGATTTCGGTCGCGGCGACCGATCGGTCCAACAACCTCGCGAGCTTCTCGAATTACGGTGTCACGGGCGTGGATGTCGCAGCGCCCGGCGCGTCGATTTACTCGACCGTGCCGGGCAATTCCTATGCGACCTACAGCGGCACCTCGATGGCCACGCCCCATGTGACGGGCACGGTAGCGCTTATGGCGGCCGCGAACCCGCAGGCCACGGCCGCCCAGATCAGAAGTGCGATTCTCTCGACAGCGGTGCCCGTGGCGAGCCTGGCGGGCAAGGTGGCCACGGGCGGGCTGCTCAACGCCGCCGCCGCGGTGCAGGCGATCGCCGGGGTGCAGCCGCCGGTCGACGGCAGCGGTCAGGCCGCGGGCTCGTCGGGAGCCTATGCGGCGACGTTCGTCGTCACGCCCCCCCCTGTCACGGCCGACGTGATCGACGTCTCGCCCGATCCGCGGACCACGTCGGTCGAGGCAGTGCTCGTGCAGTTCAGTCGGGAGGTGACCGGCTTCGACCGCGGTGATCTTGTGCTGACTCGCGACGGGCGGGCAGTCGCGCTCGATGGAGTGACGGTGACGACTACCGACGGCATCCGCTGGACGGTGGCGGGCCTGGCCGCGGCCACGGCGTCGTCGGGCAGCTATCTGCTCACGGTCAACGCCACGGGCAGTGGCATCGTGGCCGCGGACGGCGGGGCCTTCGCCACGGCGGTATCCGATGCCTGGATGGTCACGGCCGCGACACTCGTCGATGCCGGCGACACGCTCGCCGCGGCCGCCGTGATCTCGGCCACGACCGGCGACCTGCGGCTCGCGGGCCGGATCGGTGACGGAGCCTGGGGCAGCCGTGACGTCGATCTGTATCGAGTTCGTCTGGCAGCGGGCCAGCGGCTCATCATCGATGTCGACGCCCGGTCGCTCTCCGGCTCATCGACCCTCGACAGCTATTTGAGGGTGTTCGATTCCCGTGGCGGGCAGCTGGCGGCCAACGACGATTTCAACGGCTCGCTCGACAGCTACATCGCCTTCACGGCGAAGACGGCCGGCACCTACTACGTGGGCATCTCGGGCTACGGCAACTCGGCCTACACCGCCTCACGGGCCGGCTCCGGCCGGGCCGGATTG
>JBILVW010000180.1:0-6021 GCA_044370205.1 Pirellulales bacterium
TCCTCGAGATGCGAGACGTCGCCGACCGGCTGCTCGCATCCGGTTGAACCGGCCCGATTCCCTGGCGGAGCGGGCCCGGCCCGAGCTGATCATGCACCAACGCCTCCCGTCCAATCTGACTCGCGAGGCCGCGATCCGCTCGCTGTTCGACGCAACCGGCCGTGGTCTCGAGATCGGGCCGAGCTACAACCCGATCGTGCCGAAGGCGGGGGGGCATCGCGTCGAGATCGTCGATCACCTCGACACCGCCGCGCTCCGCCGGAAATATGCGAGCGAGCCGAACGTCGATGCCTCCCGCATCGAGGAGGTGGATCACGTCTGGAGCGGCGAGCCACTGTCGGAGCTGGTCGGCACGGATACGTACGACTACGTCGTGGCATCGCACGTCATCGAACACACCCCCGACATGCTCGGCTTTCTCCGGGAATGCGACCTCGTGCTCAGGGCCGGTGGACGGCTGGTGCTGGTGGTGCCCGACAAGCGACGGTGCTTCGATTTCTTCCGCCCCGTGAGTTCCACCGGAGGCGTGCTGCAGGCCCACGCCGAGCGGCGCACGCGGCATCTTCCCGGCGCGGCGTTCGACCAGATCGCCAATTGCGCCACGCTGGGCGGCCAGGTGGGCTGGATGGAACAGGCCCGGGGGCCGCTCGGATTCCTGCACACACTCGCCGCCGCCCAGGCCATCTTCGAGCGGTTTCGCTCCGCGGCCGACTACCTCGACTGCCACGCGTGGGTGTTCACGCCGTCCAGCTTTCGACTCATCGTTTCTGACCTCAACGCGCTGGGGATGCTCGCCCTGCGCGAGGAGGGGGTGTGGGCTACGGACGTGTTCGAGTTCGTGGTGATCCTGTCGCGTTCGGGTGGGGGCTGCCCGGAGAGTCGGCGCGACCTGCTACTCGCCTGCCAGGCGGAGTCCGCCGTCAATCCGTTCACGACGGAGGCGGGCTGACCGTGTCGTCGCCCACGAGCGTCCGCCAGTGGGCGATCGACTCCCGGGCCATCTCCCGGAGCAGGCGAAGCCGTTCCCGCTGGAGCGCGTCGTCGTCGGCGAACCGTGCCCGCCCCGGCGTCAGCCGGCCGAGGAACTCGACCGCGGCCGCGGGGCGGACCCACTCGACCCGCCAATCGCAGACGCCGGCCTGCGCGAGGTCGAGGACGAGCAGGGCGAACGAGGCCGGGGTGAACTGCCAGGCATGGGCGTCGCGATAGCCGTCGTCGGGGCGGCAGACGGCGTCGAAGATCGTCTTGGCGCGGCCGGGAGGATGGGCGAAGGCGAGTTCGTCGGCCGCCGCGCCGGCCGTCCAGCCCGGCTGGCCATGGAGCGTCACCGAGTAGGCCACCTCGTCGAAGAGCGTGGCGGGGCAGTGCCGCGCGCGGCGGTCGTGGTGGGCGAGCAGCACACGGCCGGCCAGAGTCGGCGGGCGGAAGAAGTCGAACGACCACCGTTTGTCGGGGAGGGCGAACACGAGGCAGCCGTCGTCCCGAACCAGCCGCCGCGCGCTGTCGAGGAAGGCGACGAGGTCGGGCATGTGCTCGAGCACATGGGAGGCGATCAGGGCGTCGAACGTGCCGAGACGGCCGGGGGGAAACGCCTCGTGGAGCGGGCCGGCCTGCCAGAGCACGTCCACTTCCTCGATGGCATCGGCCTCGATGTTCGCCCGGACGTACTTCGCCAGCAGACCCTCACGCGTGTCGTGATCCACGACGCAGGTGTTCCAGCCGTCGCGTTTGGGCACGAGCGGGCGGAAGGAGGCGCCGATCTCGACAAGCCGCGCGGTGCGCGGGATTCCCTCGAGGAGCTGATCCCGTCTTGGGTCAGGCGGGAGCGGAGACGATGCGGTCTCAGACATGGCGCAGGATGGCCTCGCGAATCGTGTCACCGAAGCGGTCCCACCCGTACCATTCGCGCACGAGAGCGGCATTGGACTGCGCCAGCGCCGCGTACCGTGGCTGTGAACGCGCCAGGGCGACGGCCGACGCCAGAGCGTCGTCCCATTCGTCGGCGCGGGCGAGCCGGCCGACGTCTGGCGTGGTGATCGCGGCCTCGAAGGCCATGGTGGGGGTGGCGACCGTCCAGGTGCCCACGGCCGCCGCCTCGAAGAACTTCAGCTCGCTCTTGCAGTTGGTGAACATGTTGTCCTGCAGCGGGGCGATGTTGATCTCGACCTCGGCGATGAGCTTCTGAAGGTTGATCCAATCCTGGAGCGGAAACTGCTCCACGCGGTCGGCGAAGGCGGCGAGCGGCCCGGTGGAGTCCATGAATCCGACGATGCGGACGCGGATGTCGGGATCGGCTTCGAGCAGCCGGACGAGTGCCGGGGCGACGATGGCGAAGTCGCGGTTGTGGGTGGGCGAGCCGCTGAAATAGCCGATGCCGATGGTGCCGTCGCCGCGGAATCCGCGGGCGGCCTTCTCGGCCAGCAGAAGGTCGGACGTCTGTTGCTGGCAGCGATTGAGGAAGTTACGCACGACGTTCACGGGACCGCGGACGACGTCGGACATCCTCGCGGCCAGGAAGTCGTTCGTGGTGATTCCGCCGTCGCACAGTCGTGCCACGGCCTCGAGGCGGCCGCAGTAGGCAAACCAGCCGTCGAGATTCGCCGCGGAGCCGGTGTCCTGGTCGAGGGTGTCGAGCACGAGGTGCACGAAGCGGGAGTCGAACACCAGGTCGTCGCAATCGAAGAGCACGGTCACCCGCTGCCCGCGGGCCAGCGCGACGAGCCGTGCGACCGCGGCGTCGTAGCGGACGCGGGCGAGCACGAGCACGTCGAGCTGCGGCAGTCGTGAGATGAGAGATTCGATCTCGGCATTGGTGAACCAGGAAGCCGCCACTCGCCGAGGGGCCTCGTTCCGGAGACACTCGACCATGTTGAACACGCGGTAGCGAAAGGTGCTGGTATCGGGTCGCTCGTAGAGCCATGCCACGCGCGGCAGATCCTCCTCGAGCGCCGCCAGCCGGTCTTCCAGCGGCTGCGCGTCCCAGGGAGGCAGGTAATGAAAGTGCTCGCAGACGAGTCGTGGGAACATGGTGCCCTCGTCGTGAAACTCAGGCGGCTTTTCGTTGCGGTGCGTCTGCCAGCCGAACGGTCGCTCTCTCCCCCCCGAAGTGGTTCGCAATCCGTGTCACGGCAGGATCGAGAGCCTCGTGCCAATCGCGACAGATGCCGTCGTTCCGCACCGCTTCCGTGCGGGCCTTCTCGTCGCACGCGGCCCGCGCGAGCGCCGCCAGCCCCGCCCGCAGCCGTGGCAGGGTCGGCGGCACGACGGAGATGTTGTCGGAGTACTGCGACAGATCCTGCTTCAGCCCGCGGGAGTTGGTCAGCACCGCGGCGCCCGCCGCAGCCAGGTCGAGCGGCGGATACGAGGGATGCGGGGTGTCCATCAGCACGAAGCCGGCGTCCACCGTCCGCACGAGGGACTGGTAATCGGCCCAGGGCAGGCCCGCCACCCGGTGCGGCCGCAGGCCGCGGGGGAACGCCAGATCGGGAACGTCCTTGCCGACCAGAAACACGTCCCACTCGTCTGGATGGAAGGTGCCGTCGGCGACCGCATCGGCAAGGGCTTGAATCCCGAGTTCGAACAGGTTTCGCAGGTTGTTGGGCCGGGCGTAGAAGAACAGCCGCCGCTTGGCGTTCGGCCGGGCCACGGTCGCCTCGGAAGAAGCGGGAAAGGCCGGCTCGAACCAGATCGACCTGTCGGCGAAGCCGGGGATCGGATCGGAGCCTGAGACGAGGTGGTCGAACAGCAGCCGCGAATTGACGACCGTGAGCACGTCGGGTTCCTGCAGCGTCTGCTCGCACCGCAGCCGCTCGTCGCCATACGGGTAGAACATCCGCTCGTCTTCCTGCAACAGATACGCGATCCGCTCGCGGGGCACGGTCGAGAGCAGGCTGCGGGTCGTCCACCACGACGTGGAAATGAAGAAGTCGTCTTCGCAAGTCGGGAGTTCGCGACCGTCGTGGTGCGGCGCGTGCACCGCCTCCAGGCGGCCGTCGAGCTGCACGTCGTTCGCCTTCAAGACGGCACCCATGGCGGCGGCATCCGGCGGCACCAGTCGGGTCACGAGCCTCAAGACAGCCTTCATGTGGTTGGCGACGAGGGCGCCGAGCACGAGCGCCGTGCCCACGCCGCCGAACAAGTGCGCTGGATCGATCGCATCGGTCACGAGGGAGATGCGACAGCCGCCCGATGGAGCCGGAAAGCAGGCGAGCGGCCGGATGGCTGGCCAGCGGGCGTCGAGCCATTCCGCGACCGTCGGCGGCGGCGGCGCGACCGCAGTGGCCGCGGGCTCCGGAGGTGGCGGTGTGGGTTCAGCAGCGACGGGAGCGGGCGGTGCCGGCGGCGGCTGTTTTCGTAGCATCCGCTGCTGTCGGGCTCCGATTCGGTACGCCTCCGAGAACGTGCCGACCACGGGGATGCGGGCGATTCGATTGCCGAGGATGGTTCCGATCTTCATGGTCGTCTCAGGATCCGAGAAGGACGAGGTCAGGCGGCCTGTCCGAAGGTGCGTCCGTTGGCTCGGCACTCGTCCGTGGATTCGGCTTGGTGGGACGGATTCCCGTAGAAAGCGGCATAGGCGGCGTAGTCGGCGGCGAACGCATCGTGAATCAGGGGCAGCGTGACGTCATCGAGCAGCGCACCGCCGTCCGGCGCACCGAGCGTACAGAGCCGTTTTTTGTCGAGCGGTAGGCTCGATGCGTGTGGTGGCCACGGCCTGCCCTTCGCCGGCGGGCTGTGATGCGGGCTGCGCGACAGCCGGTCGAGTGGCGAGGTTCGCAGGCCGCACAGGTGCTCGAGCCGGTGCAGGTGACTCGAGAGGTCTTCGAGCGGGATGTGCAGGCGGACATATGGATCCTGCGCCGGATTCCACTGCGGCCGCGCATGCAGATCGACGGGCTTGCCGGCGTCCCTGGTGTCGAGGATGAATTGCAGGAAGTCGATGAACGTCGCCGTGGCTTCCGCGCTCCGGCCCGTCGCCCGTTTCCATGCGATGAAGTCTGCCCATGTATCGCGAAAGCCCGCCTTGGGATCGCGGACGAAGTGCAGGAAGCCACTCACCGCGCGGTGGGCCGGATCGCGGATCACCTTCACGGTCAGTTTTCGCACCGGGCCCGCCAAGGCGCGGAAGCACTGCTCGGCGTAGTCGGGCTGGGCCGAGGCGTAGGCATGCCAGAAGAGATGCAGCCGATCGGGATATTCCGCCGTGGCCCTACCGAGGAGCTGCGTGTGATACAGGAACCACTTGAGCATCGTCGTGTTGGCGGACTTGTGGGTCCAGCAGATCACGATTGGAAAGTTGCGCACCACGAGCGGCCAGGTGTTACCAAGGCCATGAGGGAATTCCTGGGAAGGCTGCCAGATGGTCATCGGGGCTGCGCGTGACGGGAGAAGCTGGGCAAGGGCTTATCCCAAACCGTTCAGCCATGGAGCAACCCCAGTCTCACTCCCAAAAAGCAGACGGCCCGGGCCTTTCGGCCCGGGCCGTCCTCGTTCCCAGTCGTTTCACTCGTCACCCGCCTTGCGTAGGGGCGGGGGCTCACAGGAGCCGGTTCGCTGCGATCACTCGCAGCAGGGGACCTCGCGGTAGACCACCTTCGGCACGCAGCGGGTCACCGTGTAGGCGACCTGCTTCGGCACCAGCCGGCAGACCTCGACCGTCTTGGTGTAGTGAACGGGCCGGGTGATGCACACCGGCACCTGCTTCACGCACTTCTCCTTCACCATGGTGCAGACCTTGTAGCACTCCTCACGGCTCCGCTCCTCGCGGACCATGCGGCACACCTTGTAGGTGCAGGTGCGGATCCGCTGCTCGGGCACCATCTTGCAGACCTGGTAGGTCCGCACCCGCTGCTCGGGCACCATCGTGCACACCTGGTAGCTGCAGGTCTTCACCTGCACCTCGGGGACCATGCGGCACACCTGGTAGGAGCAGGTACGAACCCGCTGCTCCGGAACCATGCGGCACACCTGGTAGGTGCGAACCCGCTGCTCGGGCACCATCTTGCACACCTGATAGGTGCA
>JBILVW010000181.1:0-6014 GCA_044370205.1 Pirellulales bacterium
GCGGCTTGAGCCTGCCAGTCTTCTCGAGCGTCGCATATCCCCAGCACGCCGGGCCCTGGAACGTGAAGACGCGGTCGATCTGAACGCCCGGCTTGAAGATGTCTTTCATCGTGATGCGGCCGAGCGAGCCGGCCGTAAAGTTGGGCTCGAGCGTCACCACCATTCGGGAGCCGGGCTGGAGCGGCTTTTTGTCGGCGGTGAGCAGGCTCCAGGGCAGGGCGACCTCCTGCACATAGCCCTTGCCGTCGGCGTCTAGGGCAAAGGCCTGCTGCGCGCCGTCGGTCTTGGCGTTGGGGATCTTGTCCCCCTTGAAATCGCGACCGTAGGCGAAATCCATCAGGTCGTCGCCTTCGCGGGGCTTCCAGAAGGTCATGTGGGCCGTGCGGTCATTGCCCGCCGCGTCGGTCGTAACGGTGCGGAATTGCAGACAGTCGCCTTGGAAGGCGAGGTCTCCCTTCACCCCGGGGTTGTTGAGCGGCGTAGGATCCTTCCAGCGGGCCAGCAGGTAGAGGTTCTCGCCGTCGTACATGACATGAAACCATTGGCTGTATTGGTCGCGGAGATTCTCCGCGTCGCTACAGGCAAAAATCCCCCCCGTCAGATCCCAGTCGTCGAAATTGCCGTCGACGACGACCTTCCCCGGCGCGGGCAGGATTTGGAAGTTCAGGTTTTCGGTCTCGGTCGCCCACGCGGCCGGCTGAACCGTCAGCGCCACCAACAATGCAACGGCAACGCGCACGGAGCGGTGCCGCGTCTTCAAAAACGACATTTCGTAATCCAGGGGGGTGGAGATAGCAGAGGGAAGGGGAGGAGAAGGTTTTCACCCAAGGGTGAATTAGCCGTGGGTCTGGAAATCCCGCAAAACCCCGTGGTTGCCGCCATGCACCGGCTTCGGGTAGGGCGCTTGCTCCGCAAGCGGATCCACCCAAAAGCCCCTCGCGGAAGCGAGCGGGGTGACGCGAGCCATCCCCATCCGGGCATTTGCCCAACCGCCCCGCCCGTGATCGCAACGCGTCACCCCACCGGCTTCCGCCGGGGGCTTGTGGGGAAAGGAACGCAGCGTCACCAAAAACGCGCGCCCGCCTCCCCGAAAGCCCCTCGCGGAAGCGAGCGGGGTGACGCTGGCCATCACCATCCGGGCATTTGCCCCCCTGCCCCACACCCGGAAAATACGCGTTTTCGAATGGTTTTTCGGGGTGAAAAAAATTTCCTGATTTTTTCGTGCGGGATTGGCCCTGGTCGGGCTAACTTCCCAGTGACGGGTGCGGGAAAAGCCCCTGACGAACTTTTCGAAGATTCCGGCCCAAACGACGAATTCTCGTCAGAAAAGGCCGGAAATAAGCAAACGGGCTCTTGGGAAATGCTCATCACGCGCTCCCCAGCAAAGTGCATTTTTCGGAGAAATCCTCTGAAAAAGGCCCTGCTGATCGCAGGCCTGGCTGCGGCTCTGGCCGCTGCGGGCGGCCCGGCTGCCGCCTGGAGCACGCTGGCGGGCAGCTGGTGGCAGCCGACCGCATTCCCAAGCGCCGCCGACACGGCCGTCTTCAGCCTCTCGTCGCTCACCGCGTCGCGGGATGGCTATCTCGGTGGCAATCAGTCGGCGCTGGGCCTCACGTTCTCTTCCACGGCCGGCACGACGCATCTTCGATGCTATTTTCTCGAGTGGCTGGGGAGAGGAGTTTCACTCGAACCATTTCTTCCCCAGCCGCGTCCAGAATCTCGCGATCTCCTCTGCCATGACATCTTGCACTCGTCGCACCGGGCTCATCGAGGCCAGTCCTCGGTTCTATTTCCTAGTTTCCAGTTTCCTGGTTTCCAGTCTCTAGTGAGTGCAATGTCATGAACAATATGACCATGCATCGCAGCCGTTGGTCTTCCGGATATTGGTCTTCGGGATACTGCTCGGCGGTCTTCGTCGCGGCGGTGTTCGTCGCGGCGGTCTTGGCGGGTGGCACGGCCCAGGCCCAGGGCGTCACTCGCACGTGGAATACTTGGAACAGCGCGCTCTGGTCCAACACCCTCAACTGGGCGGGCGGCCAGGTCGCCGGCACCTTGAGCGGCACCAACAGCACCGACACCGCTTTGTTGAGCGCGTCGCTCTCCGCAGCGCAAAACGTCAACGTCGGCACCAACCTCAACATCCAAAGCCTGACGATCGATGGCGGCAATGCGACCACGAATGCCTGGCAGTTTACCACTGGCAACTTCTGGCTCACCTCCGGCGGCACGATCCAGCTCACGGGCAGCGGCGGCGCCCGCACCGACAAGTTTTCGACGGCGATCTTGATCCTCGGCAACAACGCCAACTACACGTTCGCCAACAATTCGACGCTCTCGACGCGCCTGCTCCGCATCGACGGCAGCGTTACCGGCCAGTCCAGCGCCGGCGGCACGACCACGATCTACCTCGGTGGCAGCAACACGGGGACCAGCCAGTTTGCGCCCAGCGCTCTAAGTGCGGGCACGGCCGGAGGCAGTCTCGCCATCGTCAAACAGGGAGCGGGCTCTTGGAGCTGGTCCGCTTCGGGGACCAATCTCACCCCTGTCACGATCAGCGAGGGAACCCTGACCGGAGCCGCGGTCGTCGCGGGCCCGCGGTCGCTGACGCTGGCCAACGTGGCTGGGGCTCAATACGTGTTTCCCACTGGTGGCGGCTGGGGTGGCCTCGGCTCCCTGTCGGGTGGCGGCGCTGCCGGCGGAAATCTCACGAACGTCAACGACAGCACCAACCTCGGCGGCCTGTACGTCGGCTTCGACAACACGAGCACCACGTTCGGTGGCCGAGCCACGCAATCCGGTGTTACGGCCTCTAGCGGCGGCCTCAACAAGGTCGGAACCGGCACCCTCACGCTCACCGGCAGCAACAACAACTTCGCCCTCGGAAGCACGGTGCAAGTCCGCCAGGGCGGCCTCCGTCTCGACTTCTCGCAGTCGACGACCGGCACCGACATCCTCACCGCGACGCAGTTGATCGGCTTCGCGGGAGGCCGGCTCCTCCTCACCGGCAGCAGCGGCGGGTCCAACAGCCAGTCGTTTGCCAGCACGACCGTGAGCAACGGCGGAAGCAGCCTTATCCTCACGAGTAACGGCGCGACCGGCTTGGTGACATCGCTCGGCGCGATCACGCGAAACGCGGGCGGCACGCTCGACATCACGCTGCCTGGGGGCACGCAGTCTGCCACCAACGGCGTCCGCACCACGACGGTAACCGCGGCCAACGGCGTCCTGGCTAGCGCTGCTTCCAACGGCATCGCCTACGCCACCGTGAGCGGCACGACCTGGGCGGCGCTTTCGGGCGCAAGCGGCACCGTCAACATCCTGCCCCTCTCCAGCTATGCCACGGGCAACGCCAACTACACCTCGGCCAACAACATCGATGTCACCGACGCCGATGCCCCCTCCGCCTTCACCGTCAACACGCTCCGGTTCAACGGCAACAACACGCTCAATCTTACGGGGGCCAACACGGTGGCCACGGGCGGCGTGCTCGTCACGAGTGCGGCCGGCACCGGGGCCACGATCTCGAGCGGCACGCTCCGCTCCGGCGGCGGCACGGAGCTCGTCTTCCACAACTATGGGTCGCAGCTCACGATCGGCTCGACGATTGCCAACAGCGTGAGCGGCTCGAGCAATCTCACGCTCTCGGGCACGGGCCGGTATCTGCTCAACGGCAGCATGACCCACACCGGCCTCACTCGCATCATGTCGGGCTCGGTGCAGCTCGGGTCGAGCTCGGCGCTGGGCACAAACCCCCAAGTCGACATCGCCGCCCACCCGAACGCCACGCTCGACCTCAATGGCTTCGATCTCACGATCGGGGCGCTAACCGGGGCGGGCGGTGTCCAGGGGGCTACTGGCAACTCTCTGAGCAATTTGGCCACCACCAGCATTTTCAATATGACCGGCGGGCTGGTCAACCTCGGGGCCAACACGCTCTCGGTCGGGTCGGCCAACACGTCGACCAGTTACAACGGCCGGATCAGCGGTTCAGGCACGTTCTCGAAGGTCGGCACCGGCAATCTGACCATGTACGCTTCGAACGCCTTCGCCGGATTCAACGGAACGATCGTGGTCGAATCGGGCACATTGCAGGCCGGCGTCTATGCGGATCAGGTCTTCGGCTATGACTCCTTCGGAGCGGCGAGCAGCATCGTGCTTGGCAAAGCGGGATCGGCCAACGCCACATTGAACGTCGGCAGTGGCACGTCGTCGCGGCCCATCCAGTTGGCGACCGGCAACTCCGGCACGCTGACGATCGCTGCTACTTTAACGGGGTCTCCCGTGTATTCCGGAGCGATCACCGGGACGGGGAACCTGGTGTTCTTTCGGGATAGTGGTTCCTCCGATGCTTTCACCCTTTCCGGCACGATCAATAACGTCGGGACGGTGACGTTCACGACTGTTTCCCCCAATTTCGACAACAAGCGGTACGCGGTTTCCGGCGAGATCGGCAGCAACGTCACGGACGTCACACTGCGAGTGACGAGCCCGAGTTGGAATGCGTCGGCATCGACGTTCTCCGGCCCCATCAAAAACACGGGTGCTCTGCTCATCGAAGGCCAGGCGGGCGCAAGTGGGCCCGTCACCCTTTCCGGTACGATCAGTAGCATCAGCAGCCTCACGCTGACGAGCCTCAGCGGCACCACCCCGCAGGCGACATTTTCGGCCGCCAACACGTTCACCGCGCCAGTCTCGATCACATCAGGCTCGCTCACCGCCAGCAATGCCCAGGCCCTCGGCATCAACAGCCCCGTCACGATTGCCAACTCCGCGAATGCCCGGCTGAATATCAACGGCGTCAACCTCGCCATCGGCTCGCTCTCCGGCGTCGGACCGGGGGGCAACGTGTCTTTTGCGAACGCCTCGAGCCGCCTCACGACCGGCAGCACCAACCTGAACACGACCTACTCGGGCAGCGCGAGCGGGGCGGGCGGGTTTACGAAGGTGGGCACGGGCACGTTCACGCTCGACGGCACCACGACGAACACCGGCACGAACTTCGTGAACCAGGGCACGCTGCGGCTGGCCTCGGCTGGGGCGATCTCGACCGCGCCGATGAATGTCGCCGAGAGCGGCGTGCTTGATCTTGCCGTGAACGTCGCGACCACGGGCACCGTCACGATGAGCGGCTCGGCCGCGTCGATCCTCGGCTTGGGCACGCTCACGGCACCCGGCTACGCGTTTACCAACACTACCGGCACGTCGTCGGCGAGCGTCGCCCTCACGGGCACAGGCGGCCTGGCGAAGAGCGGCGCGGGCCTTGCCCTGCTGTCCGGGGCCAATAGCTACTCCGGCACGACCTCGATCACGGCCGGCATCCTCGGAATCTCGAGCACCGATTCGCTGCCGGGCTGGAACTCCGCTGGGCGGCTTTCGGTCTCGGCGGGCGCCGCACTCGTCGTGGGCGACGGCGTCAGCGACGCCGACTTCGACACGATCCGCTCGAACGGCACCTTTGCCGCGAACTCTTTTCTCGGGTTCAACACCGCCGGGAGCGGCACCTACTCCGGAAATCTTTCCGGCAGCGTGGGCCTCATGAAGATCGGCAGTGGCACGGAGACCCTGGCCTCGGTCAACACGTATACCGGCACGACGGCGATCAACGAGGGCACGCTGCGGCTGGCCACGGGCAACGCGATCTCGTCGTCGGCGGTGGTCGCGCTCACGGGCAATGGCGCGCTCTCCTTCGCCAGCGGCGTGACGTCGGCGACGTTGACCGGGATCACGGGCTCGACTTCGGTTGCGCTGCAAAACGAGGCCTCGCAGGCCGTCGCATTGACGCTGGGCTCCGGCAACGCGTCTTCGACGTACTCTGGCGGGTTCACCGGCTTGGGCTCGCTCGTGAAGATCGGCACCGGCACGGTCACGCTCTCGGGCAACAACACCTACTCCGGCGCGACCACGCTCGGCGGCGGCGTCTTGTCGCTCGGCAGCGCTGGCGCCCTGGCCGGCGGCGGCAACATCCTGTTCACGGGCGGCACGATGCAGTTTGGGGTCTCGGGCACGTTTGCCAA
>JBILVW010000182.1:0-6013 GCA_044370205.1 Pirellulales bacterium
GCTCTTCTGCGGGCTGAATGCTGGTGGGTGAACCACAAGCGAGTGGAACGGATCTGGCGACAGGAGGGTCTCAAGGTGCCTGCGAAACAGCCGAAGCGGCGAAGGCTCTGGCTTGGAGATGGGTCGGGCGTTCCGGATGCTGACGATCGTGGACGAGTTCACACGGGAGAGCCTTGCGATCGACGTGGCTCGCAAGTTGACGAGCGAGGACGTGCTGGAGCGGCTGAGCGATCTGTTCGTGCGTCGGGGTGTGCCGGACCACATCCGCAGCGACAACGGCAGCGAGTTCACCGCCAAGCGGGTTCGCGAATGGCTCGAGCGGGTCGGGGTGAAGACGCTCTACATCGAGCCGGGATCGCCATGGGAGAACGGCTACGTGGAGAGCTTCAATGGCAAACTGCGAGACGAGCTGCTGGACCGTGAAGTCTTTGACACCCTCTTGGAGGCGAAGGTGCTCATCGGTCGCTGGCGGAAGGTCTACAACACCGTCCGCCCGCACAGCTCGTTGGAATACCGACCCCCGGCCCCGGAGTCGCGCCGCCCCTGTCCGCTCGGTTCGGCTACGCCTCACCAAGCGGACAGGGGCGATCCATTGGCAGGTCTACCCTGGTGATAGACACTGGTTCCATTCATGGGGGCAGGTCAGCATCGACCGTGAACAACTGTTTGTGCAGGTGTGGTTCGGGGGTGTTTTGCGGTCATCAAACAGCCAGCGGTGCCGAGCAGGGCCAAGGGCCACGCCCCATGGACCGATCGTCATCTGCCAAAGACTTGCGAAAGTGCTGTTGACCGTCCTTTCCTTATCCTTGGTCGCGGGAATCATCGTCGAGACCGACGCCGAAACGTTTCTCGCGAATCCCGCGCTCGCGGAAGAGGCGTTCGGCCCGTTCAGCCTCCTGGTCACGGTGCCAGCGCTGGAAAAACTGGAGTCGCTCGCCCGCCGGCTCGATGGCCAGCTCACGGCCACGCTCCACGGCACGCCGCGAGATCTGCAGGCGGCGGGCAGCTTGCTCGAGATCCTGGCCACGAAGGCAGGACGGCTCATCGTCAACGGCTTCCCGACGGGCGTCGAGGTCTGCCACGCGATGCAGCATGGCAGGCCGTGGCCGGCAACGAGCGACCCGCGATTCACGAGCGTGGGCGAGGCGGCCCTCGAGCGATTCGTGCGGCCGGTATGCTATACAAGGTGTGCCCGATGCGCTGTTGCCGCCGGCGCTCAAGAATGCGAACCCCCTGGGCATCGACAGGCTCATCGACGGCGCACGTTCCCAAGCTTCCCTGGAGTGAAACCATGCGAGATCGTCGTTCTCTGGCATCGTGGATCGTCATCGTGCTCGGGTGGATGCTGGCCTGCGGCTGGCAGGCCGGCGCAATCGGCGCCGAGGCCGACGGTGGCTTCACGCTCTACGCCCCGAGTGCTCATCAGCAGCGGCTGCTCGTGGTGCGGGCGCGGCCCGCCAAGGACGGCGTCGCCCTCGAGCTCGTCGCCTCACCGAAGCTCGAGGTGGGGGGAAATGCGATCGTTGCCCATCCCACACGGCCGCTTCTGTATGTCTCCGGCGCCGGCGGCAAGGACGGCCCCAACGCGGTCGTGGTGCCGCTCGACGCGGCGGGCATGCCGCAGGAGGCGAAGTCTTTCAAGCTCGGCCACGAGCACAACTACCTTTCCACCGATCGCGCCGGCAAGTTTCTCATGGGAACCGACTACTGGTCGGGCGTGGTGGACGTGTATCCGCTCGATGCCGCCGGCTTGCCCGGACCACGGGCGCATACGATCAAGGAGCGGCACGGGTTTGGCCACTGCGTGCTGACATCGCCCGACAACCGCTTCGCCTACGTGTCGCACGTGAAGGAAGGCAACGCCCTCTATCAATATGCGTTCGATCCCGCGACCGGTAGTTTCACGGGGCTCGAGCCCAAGGACGTCGGTCCGCCGGCAGGTTCGGGGCCGCGGCACTTCGTCTATCACCCGCGGCTGCCGCTGCTCTATTTCAGCGAAGAACAGGGACTCGGGGTGTCCGCTTACCGACGGGGCGAGGATGGTCGGCTGTCGCTGAGCCAGAGGTCGCGGGCTGTGCCCGCCGACGCGCCGGCCACCGGCGTGTCGTCGTCCGACATCGAGATCACCCCCGACGGGCGGCATCTCTATGCGGGCATCCGCGGACACGAGCACGCCTACGATTTCATCGCCTGCTACGCGGTCGACGACGAAGGCAAGCTCACCCCGCGCGGCCTCGTGCCGGCCGACAAGATCCCGTGGGGCATGGCTCTCTCGCCGGACGGACGGTTCCTCGCGGTGACCGGCTACGGGTCGTCCACGCTCATGGTCTACGCGATCGGCGCCGACGGCGGCCTCACGAAGGCGGCCACGCTCCCGTGGGACGAGCGGATCATGGATGTGATCGCCCGCTGAAGGCCTCCCGCGGGGATGATTCGCGTCAACGGACGATCACCTCGAGATCGGGCCGCCGCTTGCGGAGCGCCTCGATATCGTCCGCCAGGTGCTTCATTTGGCCGAGCGCGATCTTTTTCAACGACTTGCTCTCCGCCAGCGCCAGCACCCCCGCCCCCGTGATCCGCGCCGAGCCCGCGACCGTGAACTCCTCCAGCGCCGGCATTGAGGCAACCTTGCGGAGAGACACGTCATCCGCTTCCGGTGCATACGACAGATCCAGCCTCCGCAGGGTGCGGATCGCAGCGGCATGCGCGATGCCGCTGGGATCCGCCTGATTGTCCTCCAACGTCAGATCCTCGAGCCGCGGCAGTTCCTTGAGGAAGGCCACCGCCGCGCTGGAACTGCCTTCCGCCTTGCTGCCCATCCCGCAGATGCGGAGGTTCTTCAAACCGGTCAGACACGCCGCGCCCGCGTCCGTGAATCGCGTGTGCACGAACCACAGACGGTCCGACACCCCCGTCGCCACGATCTCCTTCAGGCCGTCGTCGTCCAGGGGCGTGAAGTGAAAATTCACGTTGTTGAGGCTGCGGATGCCCCGCAGATGCTTGAACCCCGCTCCCGTGCACTGCGTCGCGGCCAGGCTGAGCCGGCGGAGCGACGTCAGCCCCGCCAGGTGCTTCAACCCTGCATCCGAAACCGGCGTGAAGGCGAGGCTCAGCTCTTCCAGTCCCGTGAGTCGTTGCAGATGCACCAAGCCGTCGTTCGTGATCGCGCAGTTCTGCAGGCTCAGCTTCTTGAGTGAAGAACACCCCTCGAGACACGCCAGCCATTCGTCCGTCACCGCCTCGTTCGGGCCCCCTTGGCCCTTGGTCGGGTTGTTGCCGTTGAAGAGGTCGATCGACACCACGCCTTCCAGCCCCTCGACCACTTTTCCCCCGGCCCGCTCCACCGCCGCCATGAGGGGCGATTCACTGCGGGACGATTTCTCGACCACGACCTCTTCCCCGACGGCCCGCCGCTGGGCGTCGGCAAGCCCGAAGCCCGTCACCTGCGCTGCAACTGTTGGCATGAGCAGGCACACGGCGCACCGGGCCACGATCCGCATGCCGTGGGGCCAGGCGTTGAACGTCAAGGCTTTGAACATGGGTGGTACTCCACGAGGACAACAGACGGATAGCCGATTACACAACCGCAGAACTCAGCTACTGTGTGCGGGCACCGCGCGGGTCGAGCCCGTCGTGAAGCCGCCATCGACGAGAAGCGTCTGGCCGGTGATGTAGCCGCCGGCGTCGGATGCCAGAAACACGACCACCCCGTCGAGATCGCCCGGCTGCCCGGGCCGCCGCAGCGGCCGCGTCGCGAATGCTCCTCCTCGCTCGTGACGTCGAGGGCCACGCGGCTGCCGATCGGCAGGTCGTCCTCGCCGGGGCCGACCGCTTCGACGTCGGCGATCGCGAGCTGGCCAGGAGCGGAAAGAAGCAGAGCCTTCATGCGATGGACGAACCTCCCACGATTTCTTCGGCCGCCGCCACCAAGGGCCAGCTGCAGCGATGCTACGTTTCGAGCCCGCGGTATAGAGATCGGCCCAAGGTCGGATCAGGGGCTGCGTTATCGCTCGGCGTTGACGAGCCGATACACCGACTGCCCCGTCGGCGAGGACGAGAGCACGTAGACGACGCCGGCCTCGTCCTGCCCGAAGCCGAAGATGGGCAGGCCGTTCCACGGCACGACCGCATTGACGGTCTGGCTTTGATCGGCGTGCGGCCGCAGCAGCCAGATCTTGCCCGCCACGTAGTCGCCGTAGAGATAGCCGCCTTCGAGGGCGGCTAGCGGCGAGCGGCGCACGACGAAGCCTCCGGTGATCGACTTGCCGATCTGATGGTCGTATTCCCAGACCGGGGCGATCGTGGATGTGGCGGTGACGTCCGGGCCGAAGGGGCTGGTTCCCTCCCACAGACTCCAGCCGTAGTTGCCCCCCTTCTCCACCCGATTGATCTCCTCGCGAAGACTCTGCCCCACGTCGGCCGTCCACAACTCGCCGGTCTCGCGGTCGAACGAGATCTGCCAGGGATTCCGCAATCCGAAGGCGAAGATCTCGGGGCGGGCGTCGCCCCGGCCCACGAAGGGGCCATCGGTCGGGATCGCGTAGCGAAGGCCCGGATCGCGGCGATCGACGTCGATGCGGAGGATCTTCCCGAGCAGCGTACTCAGCCGCTGGCCGTTGGAGAGGATGTCGTCGCGGCCGCCGCCATCGCCGATCCCGGCATAGAGGAAGCCATCGGGACCGAAGGCGATCGAGCCACCGTTGTGATTGGGCATCGGCTGGGGGAATTCGAGGAGCACCTCCTCGCTGGCCGGATCGGCCCTGTCGGGATCGTCGGCGGAAACGCGAAACCGCGAGATTCGCTGCCGCCGCGGCTCGCCCTTCACGCAATAGCAGATGAAGAACTCGCCCGTTTCGCGATACCGCGGATGGAACGCGAGGCCGAGCAGTCCTTCTTCGTCAGCCGTTCGCCACGGTGCGGTCTGAGGACGGAGATCGAGAAAGAGCTTCGCCCGCCAGCCCTCGGCACCCGGCTCCCGAGGCACGACGTGGATCATGCCCACCTGGTCGAGCACGAACCGTCGCCCGGAGCCGTCGCCGGCGTGGGTCAAGGTCAAGGTTCGCAACGGCACGGCCGGGGTGCCGTCGTCGTTCTCGGGCGACCAGCCTTCCCACTCGATCTCGGGAAACGCCGCTTCGTCCTTCACGGGCAGTGCGGCATCTTCCACGACGCGGATCGGCCGGGCCTCGGCATCGAGCCCCCGCACCTTGATCGACTTCAGCTCCAACCCGCCACCGGCGGCCCGCAGGCAGATGGGCCCCCTGGCCGCCTTGCCGAATTCGGCGTTCGCCTGCACCTCCTCCTTGGCCCGCGACTGCCAATCCGCATCGCCCTTCTGAAACCGGTAATAGCGCATGCTGTTGAGGCAGACCTCGCCCGACTGCGGCGCCACTCGCAGGCAGAGCTGGTTCCACGCGTCGGCCGGTCGCTCGGCGTCGACCATTTCCCGCCGTGGACGCCCGGCGGCCACCTCCACGTTCACGACCCAGCCCTCCTTCTTGGGCTCGAAGAGCCCGCGCATCCAGCCCGTTCGCTCCGCGCCCGGGGCCGAGGGGCTCAAGAGCAGCACCTCGGGGGCGGTCAACTCCGGCCTGGCCTCCGTCTCGGTCACGTGGAACAGCACGCCGCTGGTGCGGCCGGCGGCGAGCCGATAATCGAGCACGAGATCGAAGTGGTCGAAGGCGTCCACCGTGACGAGATCGCTCGTGCCCGTATTGACGAGCACTCCGTCTTTCACCGTCCAGCCGGCAGGCGTGCCGCGCTGCCCGTAGCCGCGAAAACCATCCGTCGAGCGGCCGTCGAAAAGCAGCCGCCAGCCACTCCGTCGCTCCGGCTCGGTGAGCGTGTTCGGCGGCTCCTCCGCCGCGGCGGCGCTCAGCCATACGCAGACCACGGTGGTGATCACCAGCCTGGCGACGTTGCGACTCATGGTCGGATTCTCGCTTCTCTGACTTCGATAACTGTCATGAAAAACAATTGATCGTCGAAAGATTCTCAATTATAAGGGCGATTG
>JBILVW010000183.1:0-5976 GCA_044370205.1 Pirellulales bacterium
AAGGCACGGAAGGTACGCGGCACCCAGGAGGCCGGCCCTCTGCGGCTGAGCCTGTCGCTGATCGAACAGGTGGCCCGCACCCAGAAGGCGATCCTTTCCGCCGACGCCGTGTCGGACAGCCGCTTCAACGTGCATGACAGCGTGACCGACTGCCGCATCCGGTCCGTGATGTGTGTGCCGGTGGTCGGCGAAGATGGCGAACTGCTCGGCGTCGTGCAGGTCGACTCGCGGGACGTCCGCAACGGCTTCGTGGCGAGTGATCTTGAACTGCTCGCAGGCGTGGCCGGGCAGGCTGCACGGGCGGTCGAGCAGGGCATCGCCCACGACGAGCGGATCGCGCGGGAGCAGCTCGACCGCGACCTGGAGCTGGCCCATCGAGTACAGCAGGGGCTGCTGCCGTCGTGCCCACCCGCCGTTGAAGGCTACGAGGTGTTCGATTTCTACGAGCCGGCCCGGCACGTAGGGGGCGACTTCTTCACCTACGTGCCCCTGCCCGATGGCCGGCTGGCGGTCGTACTCGCCGACGTCTCGGGCAAAGGAGTCGCCGCCGCCCTGCTCATGGCGGCCCTTTCGGCCGACATCCGCTACTGCCTCGCCAGCGAACCCGACCTCGCGAAGGCCGTCGGCCGCATCAACGAAAGCTTTCTGCGCGGCGGCTGGGACGACCGATTCGCCACGCTGGTCGTGGCGGTGCTCGACCCGCAGCGGCATCGGGCGACGATCTGCAATGCGGGCCACCTTCCCGTCTTCGTCCGCAACGCCGCGGGGGGGGTGCGCACAGTCGCCGCCGACCTCGGCGGCCTCCCGCTCGGCATGGCCGGCGGCCGCGAGTATCGCTCCTGCGACGAGGATCTCGCCCTCGGCGATACGCTCCTCCTTTGCACCGACGGCATCACCGAGGCCCTCGATCACGATTCGCGGCTCTACGGGCTGGAGCGGCTGCAGCGGGTGCTCGCCAAGCCGGCCGATGGCCCCAAGGCCGTCGGCCGCCGGCTGCTGGCCGACGTCGAGCGGCATGCGGCCGGCCAGGTGCGGAGCGACGACATCTGCATCGTCTGCGTGGGCCGTATCGGCCCCCGTCCGGCAGCCGCAGAGTCTGCCCAGAAGCCGGGGGCTGCACGCCGGACCGGCCGGATGCAGACCGGCGGCTGAGCGTCCGATACGACCAGCAGGGCCGCATGAGGCGGCCCGTGTGTGCGACGCTGGTGCAGGGAGGCAGCAGATGAGCTTCTTCGAGTGGGTCCGCGAGGGCGTGCGGCAGGCGGTGGTGCTCGGGATCGCCGACGCGGTCGAGGATGTCGGCACGCGGAACCGCGAGGAGGATTTCGGGCCGGCCCTCGCCCAGTCGCTCCGCGAGCGGCTCGCCGTGCGCCGAGAGCCCACCGTGCTCGAGACCGGGGCACCACTCACGGCCACCGCGGCAATCACGGCCGCGGCGTCACCGGGCCGCCGACGGCTCGGCCGCTCGCTCGAAGGCCTCCGCAAGGCGGCGTGAGGGGCGCGAGCCACCCGACCATCTGCCTGCATGAAAGCCCCCAGGCGCGAGCCGGGGGATCGTTTCCCATACAAGCCCCCAGGCGCGAGCCGGGGGATGATCCGCGCCGCCTCGGGATGGACGCCGCATTGATCCCCCCGCTTGCGCATGGGGGCTTGTATGCGCATGGGGGCTTCGATGCGCAAGCGCGAGCCGGAACCGGCTCAGCGGTTGGGGCGGGGAATCCGGCCGGGGAACGGGCCGCGGCGGCCCTTGCCCTTTTGGCCGCCGCCAGCGGCACGGGGCCGGCCGTCGCGGAGGCCGGCGATCTCGTCGCGAATCCGCGCGGCCCGCTCGAAGTCGAGTTCCGCTGCGGCCTGCATCATGTCGGCCTCGAGCTGCTCGAGCAGTTCGGTGTTCCGCCGTCGGGCGTCGTCCCCCTGCCCCACCGCCTCGAAGGCCACGGCCCGTGAGGTCGACTCGGCCTGGATCCCGGCCCGGATTTCCTTGCGGATGGTCTCGGGCGTGATGCCATGCACGCGGTTGTATTCCTCCTGCAATACCCGTCGCCGCCGGGTCTCATCGATGGCCTGCTGCATCGACTCGGTCACCGTGTCGGCGTAGAGGATCACACGGGCATCGACGTTGCGGGCCGAGCGGCCGATCGTCTGCATGAGCGAGGTCTCGCTCCGCAGGAAGCCCTCCTTGTCGGCGTCGAGAATCGCCACGAGCGACACCTCGGGCAGGTCGAGACCCTCGCGGAGCAGATTCACGCCCACGAGCACGTCGAACTTCCCTTCGCGAAGATCCTTGAGCAGCTCCACCCGCTCGAAGGCGTCGAGCTCGCTGTGCAGCCAGCGGCAGCGAACCTTCCGCTCCTGGAAGTAGGCCGTGAGATCCTCCGCCAGCTTCTTCGTGAGCGTGGTGACGAGCACCCGCTGACCGGCCGCCACCACCTTGTCGATCTCGCCGGCCAGGTGCACCACCTGCTGTTTCGCAGGCACGATCTCGATCACCGGGTCGAGCAGGCCGGTCGGCCGGATCACCTGCTCCACCACCTCGCCGCCGGTCCGCGCGAGCTCCCAGACGCCGGGCGTCGCCGACACGAACACGGTCTGATGGAGCCGCTTTTCCCACTCGTCGAACATGAGCGGGCGGTTGTCGAGGGCGCTCGGCAGACGGAAGCCGTGCTCCACGAGGGTCGTCTTGCGGGCCTTGTCGCCCGCATACATGCCCCGCACCTGAGGCACCGTGACGTGCGACTCGTCCACGAAGAACAGAAAATCGTCGGGAAAGTAGTTGAACAGCGTGCCCGGAGTGCTGCCCGCCGGCCGGCCGGAGAGCAGCCGCGAGTAGTTCTCGATGCCGGGGCAGAAGCCCGCCTCCAGCAGCATCTCGATGTCGAACCGGGTGCGGGCATTGAGTCGCTGGGCCTCGAGCAGCTTGCCCTGGCTCTTGAGCTCCTCGAGCCGCTGCTCGAGCTCCGCCTTGATCGACCCCACCGCCGCCCTGATCCGGTCCTCGGGCATCACGAAGTGGCGGGCCGGGTAGAAGTACATCTCGTCCTTCTTCGCCGCCACCTCGCCGCTCGTGGGATGCGTGATCGCGATGGCCTCGATCGTGTCGCCCCAAAACTCGACGCGGCAGGCCAGCTCGTCATACGGGGGCCAGATGTCGATCGAGTCGCCGCGGACGCGGAACTTCCCGCGATCGAGGGCGATGTCGGTCCGCTCGTAGTGGATCGAGACGAGCCGTTCGAGCAGCTGGTCGCGGGTGAGCGTCATGCCGCTGGCCAGCCGCACGACCATCGCCCGGTAGTCCTCCGGCGAGCCGAGGCCGTAGATGCACGACACGCTCGCCACCACGATCACGTCGCGGCGGCTCACGAGGGCGCTGGTCGCCGCGAGCCGCAGCCGATCGATCTCCTTGTTGATCGCGGCATCCTTCTCGATGTAGATGTCCCGCTGCGGGATGTAGGCCTCGGGCTGGTAGTAGTCGTAGTAGCTGACGAAGTAGTGGACGGCGTTGTGCGGGAAGAAGTCGCGAAACTCGGCGTAGAGCTGGGCCGCAAGCGTCTTGTTGTGCGAGAGCACGAGCGTGGGTCGGCCCACGCGGGCGATGACGTTGGCCATCGTGAACGTCTTGCCCGAGCCGGTCACGCCCATGAGCACCTGCGATGCCCGCCCCTCCTCGATCCCGCGGACGAGGGCGTCGATCGCCGCCGGCTGGTCTCCGGCCGGCTCGTAGGGCGCCACCAGCTCGAACACGCCTGGGCGGAGCGCGGCTGCCTTGTTCATGGCGTCTCTCCTGCCGCAATGGGCCGCACGTGCCGCCGCAATTCTTCGAGCGTCGCGGGCCCGATGCCCGGCACGTCGAGCAGCCCCTCGACCGACGTGAACGGGCCGCGGGTGGTGCGATGCACGACGATCCGCTGGGCGGTCGAGGGACCGAGCCCGGGCAGCTGGGCCAGCTCCTCGACGCCGGCCGTGTTGACGTCCACGGTGAACACGACGCCCGACGCCGGGGCGGCGTCGTGGTGCACGAGCCCGCCGCGAAACCCGCCCGAGACGGCGAACCAGACCGCCATCGCCACGAGCGCGGCGGCGACCGCGACCGCCACGAGCGGCTGAAAACGGGAGGGCACGAGCGGCGAGTCGGGGGCGGGGGTGGTCATGATTCCTCGCCTGTTACGATACGCAATTCCTGGTTCCCCGCCCTATCAAGCCCCTGACCAGCCTCTCGATCAGCCATGTCAGCCCCGCCCCGCCCCCGTTCCTGCCCGGAGTTTCGCCAGTCCTGCTGGGACGACCATCTCGCGGCCCACGTGGCCGCCGCCGCCGTCGGCTGGCTGGCCGAGGACCTCGGGCACGAGTGCGACTGGACGAGCACGAGCCTGATTCCGGCCGATGCCCGCAGCGAACTGCGGGTGGTGAGCCGCACCGCCGGCGTGATCGCCGGCCTGCCCGCGGCATCGGGCGTGGTGGCGGTGGCCGATCCCCGGCTGGCGTTCATCCCCACGGTCGCCGACGGCGCGCGGGTGGCCGCCGGCCAGACGATCGCCACGCTCGCAGGCGCCACCCGCAGCGTGCTCACGGCGGAACGGGTCGTGCTCAATCTTCTCGGCCGCATGTCCGGCGTGGCCACGGCCGTCCGCCGGCTCGTCGATGCCGCCGAGGGCACCTCCTGCCGCATCTACGACACCCGCAAGACGGTGCCGGGCTGGAGGCTGCTCGACAAATACGCCGTGCGGATGGGGGGCGGCTGGAATCACCGCACGGGCCTCTACGACGCGATCCTCATCAAAGACAACCACCTCGCGGCGCTGCGGGCCGCCGGGCTCGGCCCCGATGACGCGGTCCGCCGGGCGCGGGCTTTCGTGGAGAAGACGTTCCCGCCGTCGCGGTCGCAGTCGATGGTCGTGGAGATCGAGATCGACTCGGTCGATCAGTTGGCGGCCGTGCTCGCCGCAGGCCCGGATGTCGTGCTGCTCGACAACATGCCCGTCGAGGAGCTCACCCGCTGCGTGGCGGAACGAAACCGGCTCGCACCGCAGGTGGTGCTCGAGGCTTCGGGAGGAATCCGGCCCGAGACGGTGCCGGCCATCGCGGCCACGGGCGTCGATCGCGTCAGCACAGGCTGGCCGACGCACCACTCTCCGTGGCTCGACATCGCCCTCGACTGGGCCTGACTTCAGACACCCAGCAGCCGATTCCGCTTCGTGCGGCGTTCGGCGCGGAGGCGGGCGCGGCGCTTTGTCTCGCTGGGCTTCTCGAAGAACTCGCGGCGGCGCATCTCCTTCTTGATGCCGCTCCGCTCTACCAACTTCCGAAAGCGGCGGACCGCCTCCTGGATGCTCTCCCGCTCACGTACCGTCAGCTTGACCATGCAAACTCCGAAACCTGTAGCCCGTCTGGGGGCCGATGACTGTAGAACGATCGACTGATTCGAGCCGCGGAGTATAGAGGAAACCGGCCCTCCCGTCCAAGGGGGCCCGGAGGCCCCGTCAGGCCTTGGCCCGAGCCACTTTCCGCCGTTCATGCTCGGAAAGCAGGATTTTGCGGAGCCGAATGACCGCCGGGGTCACCTCCACGAGCTCATCGTCCTCGATGTATTCGAGGGCCTCCTCGAGCGACATCCGCCGCGGCGGCTTGAGGAGGATGTTGCGGTCGCTGCCGCTGGCCCGCATGTTCGTGAGCTTCTTTTCCTTCGTGGGATTCACGGTCATGTCGTCGCTCCGGGCGTTCTCGCCACAGACCATCCCCTCGTAGACCTCGTCGCCCGGCTCGATGAAGAGATCGGCCCGCTCCTGGAGGCCGTCGAGGCCGAAGGCCACCGCCTTGCCCGGCACCATCGACACGAGCACACCGTTGGCCCGGCCGGCCACCTCCCCCTCCATGGCCGCCCACTTCTCGAAGCGGTGGTGCATGATCGCGGTGCCCTGTGTGGCGTTGAGCACGCGGGTGCGAAGGCCGATCAGGCCGCGGGCCGGAATCGAAAACGTG
>JBILVW010000184.1:0-5951 GCA_044370205.1 Pirellulales bacterium
GGGGCCGCCACCGCCGCCGATGCTCGCCGGCGTGGCGTAATTACGCGAACACCCGCGTGGCGTGCCCCTGGGACGGCTCGCCCGCGTAAAGGAGCGACCGCACGGGTTCCGCGTCGTCGAGCCATTCGAAGGCCGGCGGCCCGCTCAAGGCGGCCAGATCCCACGGCAGTGATGCCGGAAATTCCGGCGCTGGCGTGATCAGCCCACGGGCCGCATCTTCCGCACCCGGAGCGGACGTGGACCAGCAGAGCAGGGCGACGCCCGCTCCGCGAAAGAGCCACGATTGCATAAACACGTGGAATACCTGCGGCGACAAGGTTGACGGCCGGCACATGTGGTGAACGGATCTTGAAAACTAGTCGAACCATTGGAGGCCGATGCTGGTGTCCGCGAATAGATTCGCGGCCCTTCGAGTTCGACAAGCGGCGCTTCCGCCAACCCTTGCGATATACTTTGTACCCGCACTCTTGCTGCCATTGACCCTGCCTCCGGAGCCTCTTCGGTGACTCGCGCTCTGCTGAACACTCGCCGGCCATTCGGCCGCGCATGCCTGCTTGGCCTCGCCATGCTCAATGCGACAGCGGTCGCCGAGCTGCCGCCGACGACCGACCTGCCCGCGATCTTCAACGGCAGTGACTTGACCGGCTGGAGGGTCGTGGGCGAGCCCTATTGGAAAGTTGTCGCTGGCGCGATCGTGGGCGAAAGCAACGCCGAAAAGAAGGGCTCGATGCTGTACACCGAAAAGTCGTATGGCGACGTGATCGTCGAGGGTGAGTTTCGGTTCACCGGCGAGATCGACAGTGGCATCATGGTGCGGAAACCCGAATTGCAGGTGCAGATTGGCACGTCGCGAAAACTCAAGAAAGACATGACCTGTTCTTTCTACACGGGCTCCTATCCCGAGGAGGCCCGGGCGCCGAAGGCCGCCGCACTGCTCAAGCCCGGCGAGTGGAACCGGATCCGGGTCGAGGCCAAGGGCGACACGTTCACCGTCTGGCTCAACGACCAGCAGGTGTCGCAATACACGAGCGACAAGTATCGTGAGCCAGCCCCGATCGGCCTTCAGATTCACTCAGATCTCGAGATGAAGGTTGAGTTCCGCGACCTGCGGGCAAAGGCACTGTAGAGGCTTGTCCAGCCTTTCACCGGGGCCGCGACTCGTGAATTCCCCGTCGGGAGGCAGTCCGCGGCCGCTCCCGGTCCTGCTTGGCATCCGCAGGAAGTGACCGGCGGTCGAGGGGGTGTGGTACGCCGCGGCGAAACCGGGTTCAGGAGGACGATTCAGGAGGACGAGGCGATGAGTCTCGGCAACGGAAGAGAGGCGTGTTCCAACCGCCTTAGGGCTTTTACCCTGATCGAGTTGCTCGTCGTGATCGGGATCGCGCTGGCGGGCCACGAAGCGTCGGCCGGGGCGTTTCCGCCGGGGATCCTGGCGAGCGCGTGGCGGTCGGGGAACGTCGATACCAACAGCACTGATCTGACCGGGAAAATCGCCGCGTTTGGTTTCTTTCAGTGGACGTATTTTCTCCATGAGTTGCTGCCGAGGCTGGACGAGCAGGCGTATTATGAAGGCCTGCGTGGCCCGCTGTTTCGGATCGAGTGGCTGAGCAACACAACGGGCACCGGCGCGGCACAAAGGCTGTATGGGAAGGTAGATAAAGTGCCGATTCAGAGTCTTCTTCGTCCCTCCGACACGCAGGCTCCCGGTTTGTGGGCTACGCCGTTGACCGGCGGTGGAGACACGATCCCACGGCGGTTTCTCCAACTCGCGAAATCGAATTACCTGGGATTTTTTTCCGGCACGAATGTCGCGGAATCCCTGTCGTACATTGGAACAGTTCCCACCGTCAGCGGAAGTTGGGCAAACCAGCGAGTCCGGCCGAGGCAATCAAAGACGGCCGAAGCAGCACGATCGCCGTTGCGGAATACCTACGCGGGGTGAGTGATTTGGATGGCCGCGGCGCGTTTTGGTCAAACGACGCGGCAATGCAAATGCTTCAAGCGGCTTCTTCACCGAATAGCCCGACACCCGACATCTTGCACCAAAGGCGCGTCTCGTCGGCAAGCGACATCAACTTTGATTGGGGCTGTTTCAGCCAAAACTCGACTACCGGAAATTCGACTTCGCCAACCAACCGCCCAAATCTAAATTTGCCCTGTCAGGGCGGCCGTCTCAACCAACCCAGTCCCGATGGGCCTCGGGGCGGAGATGGCGTCGCGACGTCTCGCAGCCGCCACCGTGGCGGCGTAAACGTGCTCTTCTGCGGCGATAGGCCCAGGCCGCAGCGGCGATGCCGATGCCGGCCAGGGCGATCGAACCCGGCTCGGGCACGATCACGAACTGCGTCACCTGGCCGGTCGTGATCGTGCCACCGGCAAAGTTCGCCGAGGCTACGTTGACCACCGACCGCGTGACGTCCGTCAGGCCCAGCCCGGGGTTGGCCGTCTTGTATCGGTCGAACGTGTAGGAGTTCACCCCGTTGTAGTTGAACGAGCCGGAGCCGTTCCCCTTCACGAAGTACTGGAAGGTGGCGGAGCCAATCTCGCCCGTCAGCAGGTTCGAGGTCCCGAGCGGGTTGTCGATGTAGAACCCGCCGAGGAACGTGTCGCCATTGGCGATGGTCGTGCGGTCGAAGTGGATGTTCACGAAGTTGCCGCCAGTGAGGCTGCTTGTGAACGGGTCGCTTGCCGTGAGCGGCCGCGTAGGTGGCGAGCCGGCCGATATTCCGCATCGACGATGCCGCCGTCGAGTACGAGCGCAGGAGTCGGCAGGCCGCCCACGTCGCCGCACTCAGTCATTGATGCCATCGCGGGATTGTTGCGAGATGTGCGGCCCGGAAAAACCTGCCAAAAGTGGCGCCAGCCGACCTGTGGCGACTCTGCCGCGTCGCATGCTAGTATTTCTCGGTCATTCGTACGGTTTTGCCGATATTGACCGTGCCAAGGGTATCGCCATGCATGCGTCCAAGAGCCTCGTAGCACACGCGTTGGTCTCCCTGTGCTGCTTGATCGGCCTGTTCGCCGGCGGGCCGGCCCGGGCTGCTGGCCCCGACTTCGAGCGGGAGATCCAGCCGCTCCTCGCCGAGCATTGCGCCCACTGCCACGGGATCGACGAATCGACGCGGCAGGGCGGCCTGCGGCTCGACATCCGCCAAAACGCCCTCGAAGGGGGCGACTCTGGAACGCCCGCGATCGTGCCGGGCAAGCCCGACGAGAGCGAGATCGTGGCCCGGATCCGGTCCACCGATCCCGACGTGATCATGCCGCCGCCGCACGAGAAGAAACCGCTCACACAAGAGCAGATGCGGCTCCTCGAGGAATGGATCGCCGCGGGGGCCGGATACGACCCGCACTGGGCGTTCGTCGCGCCGAAGAAGGCCGTCGTGCCCGCCGCGGCCGGGGCCGCCGCGCCGATCGACGCCTTCGTGCGCGACCACCTGTCGAAGAAGCAGATGCAGCCCGCGCCCACGGCCGACTCGGCCACGCTCTGCCGCCGAATCTACCTCGACTTGGTCGGCCTACCGCCGTCGCCTGAAGACCTCGCCGCTTTCGAACGCGACGGCTACGAGAAGACGGTCGAAAAGCTCCTCGCAAGCCCCCGCTACGGTGAGAAGTGGGCCCGCCACTGGCTCGACCTCGCCCGCTATGCTGACTCAAACGGCTATGAGAAGGATCTGCCCCGCGACATGTGGGCCTGGCGCGACTGGGTGATTGCCGCCTTCAATCGCGATCTGCCGTTCGACCAGTTCGTGATCGAGCAGATCGCCGGCGATCTGTTGCCAAACGCCACGCAGGACCAGATCGTGGCGACCGGCTTCCTCCGCAACAGCATGCTCAACGAAGAGGGGGCGATCATCCCCGAGGAATTCCGGATGGCCGAGATGTTCGACCGGATCGACTGCGTGGGCAAGTCGGTGCTCGGCCTCACGACGCAGTGCGCCCAGTGCCACACGCACAAGTTCGACCCACTCACGCACGACGAGTATTTCGGACTGTTCGCCTTCCTGAACGACACCTACGAGGCCCGCTCCTACGTCTACACGCCAGAGCAATTGAAGGATCTCGCCGCGATGCGGGCAGATATCTCTGCCGCCGAGGAAGAGATTCGCCGGATGCGGCCTCAGTGGCAGGCCGAGATGGAGGCCTGGGTCGCGGACGCGGCGGCGCAACTTCCGGTGTGGCAGACCGTCACGATGGAGGAGATGAGTAGCAAAAATCTGCTCACGCACCCGACGCAGCGGACCGACGGCTCCATCCTTATGATCGGCCATCGCGACAACGAACACTTCTTCGAGGGGAAGCCCGACCTGGCCGGAGCGACGGGCCTGCAGCTCGAGGCGCTCACTGACGGCGATCTCTTCATGCAGGGCCCCGGCCGCGACGGCGTCTGGTTGATCGGACGGCTGCAGGTGAAGGTGAAGAAGCCGGACGCAAAAGACTGGGAGGAAGTGAAACTCGTGAATGGGACGGCCGATTTCTCCGCGCCGGAGCAGATGAAGCCGCGGCCAGCCGTCGATCCGAAGAAGACGGACGACAAGGATAAGAAGGACGCTCCGCCGGCAGAGGTTTCAACTGGCCCGGTGGCTAACCTGATTGACGCCGACGAACTATCAGCCTGGAGCGCGGACCGTGGCCATCTCCTCCGGCATCAGCCGTCGGTTGCGGTCGTTCAGTTTGAGCAACCGCTCGACCTGCCCGCGGGAACGCGGCTCAAGATCGCGCTCAGGGGGCACCACCCGCGCGACGACATGCTCGGCTGCTGCCGGTTCAGCCTCACGAAGAATGCGGCGCCCGCCGCGCCACCGATCGACCACGCCGCGATCCTCGCCGCGCGAAAGCCCGCGGCGGAGCGGACCGAAGCCGACCGCACGGCAATCTTCACCGCGTGGCGGAAGACGATCCCCGAAGCCGCGGCCCTCAACGAAAAGATCGCGGCCGCCCGGGCCAAGGCGCCGCAGGCACCCACGACCGTGATGCATGCCGCATCGCGGCCTCCCGCCTGGCATCGGGCCACGCACCTCCTCGACCGCGGCACGTGGAACCAGCCGAAGCACGAGGTGAGGCCGCACGTGCCCGCCGGTCTGCACCCGCTTGCCGCATCGAACGACCCGCCGCGGCTGGCATTCGCAAAGTGGCTCGTCGATCCGCGGTCGCCGCTCTCGGCCCGCGTGGCCGTGAACCGAATTTGGCAGACGCTCTTCGGCCAGGGGCTCGTCGAGACGCCCGACGACTTCGGCACGCGGGCCCCGATGCCGGAGTACCGCGACCTGCTCGATTGGCTCGCCGTCGATTTTCTCGAGAAGGGCTGGAGCCAGAAGGAGGCGATCCGGCAGATCGTGATGAGCGACACGTATCGGCAGTCGTCGGCGGTCGCGGTCGAGGTCATGGCCCGCGATCCGAATAACCGGCTCCTGGCCCGGGGCCCGAGGTTCCGCCCCGATGCAGAGGTCGTGCGGGACGTCGTGCTCGCGGTGTCGGGGCTTTTGAACGACAAGGTGGGCGGCCCCAGCGTCTATCCGCCGGTGCCGAAGAACGTGCTCGAATTCAACTACGTGCAGATCGACTGGCCGGAGGCGAAGGATGCCGACCGATATCGCCGGTCGCTCTACACGTTTCGCCGCCGGTCGATGCCCGACCCGGCCCTCGGCAATTTCGACGCTCCGACGGGTGACCTCTCCTGCGCCCGTCGGCTGCGCAGCAACACGCCGCTGGCCGCGCTCACCGGCCTGAACGAGCCGATCTTCGTGGAGGCGGCTCAGGGCCTCGCCCTCCGGACGCTGACGGAGGGAGGCGTTGACGACGAATCCAGAGTGGAGCGGGCCTTCTTCCTCTGCACGTCGCGCATGCCGACGGCCGACGAGAAGCGGGAACTGCTCGCCTTCCTCACCGACCAGCGAAGGCGGCTCGCCGACGGCTGGCTCGACGCCCGTTCGATCGCCGCCGGCGATCCC
>JBILVW010000185.1:0-5935 GCA_044370205.1 Pirellulales bacterium
GTTCGCTTCGGACATCCTGTCCTTCGCTCACTCGGATGCTGACTTCGCTCTCGCCATCCATGGCTTCGCTCGTCAGCATACGCCGGCTCCCGGGGCATCGGCAGCCCCGAGCCTCCCGCACACCAAGCCATGCGCCAGTCGACCTCACACCTACCGCCCGTTCGCATTCTGCTCTACGAGTGCTGCTGCTCGGGTGGGCTCGCCAGCCGCTCGCCGGGCGACGACTTCGAGGGGATCGTCCGCGAGGGGCGGATGATGCTCGAGGCGCTGGCCGCGGATGCCGTGCGGGCTGCGAAGATCGACGTGACCGTGCTCGTCGACGATGCGATTTCCCTGTCGCTGCCGGCGGAGGCTCACATTCAGCCGGTGCCCCGCGGCGGTGAGGTCGATGCGCTCGTCACGGCCGCGGTCGCACACGACTGGACGGTGATCGTCGCGCCCGAGACCGATGGCATCTTGGCATCACGCGTGGCCGCGACGCGAGACGCAGGCGCGGCGGTTCTCGCGCCATCGGCAGCCTTCATCGCCATCGCGTCCGACAAGCAGGCGACGGTGAATGCCCTCGCCGCGGCGGGTGTGCCGGTGCCCGCCGGGCGGTCGCTCGCGCCTGGGGAGCCGGTGCCGGTCGGTTTCCACATGCCGGCCGTGCGCAAGGATCGGTCGAGCGTCGGCTGTGACGGCGTGCAGATCATTCGCGATCCGAACGTCGCGACAGCGCTGCGGGCAACGCGGCTCGAGGCTTTCGTCGCCGGCATGCCCGTCGGCGTGTCGTGCCTGTGCGGGCCCGGTCGCATCGACGTGCTGCCGCCGATGCGGCAGCGTTTCACCCCGGGCGATGCGCCGCGGTATGTGGGCAGCGATCTTTTCGACGAACCACGGCTCGCCCGGCGGGCGGAGGCCCTCGCGCGGCGGGCCGTGGCCGGGATCGAACGGGCCGCCGGCGGGGAGGCTGCCGCCGGCTGGATCGGCGTCGATCTGATGCTCGGCGAACGGGCCGATGGCCGCGACGACCGGGTGCTCGAGGTGAATCCCAGGATCACGACCTCGTTCGTGGGCCACGCGGCGGGCTTGAGCGGCAGCCTCGTGCGGGCGATGCTCGACGCCGCGGCCGGTGACACCCAGGCGATCTTCATGGGCGGTCGGCCGCGTCCGCATCCCTTCAGGCTCTCCGCCGATGCCCATCCCCGATCCCACGGATCTCGTGGCCCTTGATGTCGGGGGCGCGAACCTCAAAGCGACCGACGGTCTCGGCTGGACGCGAAGCGACGCGTTTCCACTCTGGCGGCAATGGCAACGGCTCCCGGACGTGATTGCCGCCCTGCTCGCCTCGCACGTGCCGCGGCGGCTCGTCGCCACGATGACGGGTGAGATCGCCGACTGTTATCCGTCGCGTGCGGCGGGAGTCTCGCACATCGTCGAGTCGCTCGTGGACGCTGCCGAACGCCTCGGGTGTGCAACGACCCCGGGCATCTACCTCCTCGACGGCCGGATCGTCGGCCCCGCGGAGGCGAAGGCCGAGCCGCTGCTGGCGGCCGCCAGCAACTGGCACGCCCTGGCCCGGCTGGCTGCCGCCCATACGGCGACCGATCGCTGTCTGCTGATCGACGTCGGCTCGACGACGACCGACATCGTGCCGCTCGAGTCGGGCCGGCCAGCGCCTCAGTCGTTCGACGACGCTGGGCGGATGCTCGCTGGAGAGCTCGTCTATAGCGGGGTCGAGCGGACGCCTTTGGCGGCGGTCGTTCGCTCGCTGCCGCACCGTGGCCTGCGACGGCCGGTCGCCGCCGAGCGGTTCGCCGATAGCCGGGATGTCTGGCTGCTGCTCGGCGACCTGGCCGAACAGGAGGATCATCGCGATACGGCCGACGGCGGTCCCGCCACACGCAACGCTGCCCGCATTCGACTGGCCCGCTCGCTCCTGATCGAGCCGGCGGAGTATTCGCTAGCCGATGCCACCACGGCCGCCGAGGCCTTCGCGGCCGTGCAGGCGCGGCTTCTCGCGCGGGCCATCGGCCGGGTCGCGGCCGGCTGCGGCTGGCGGCCGACGGCCGCCGTGATCTCCGGCCACGGTGAACGCCTGGCGAGACTGGCCCTCGAGCGGGCGGGCTTCACCGGGCCGATCGTATCGCTGCCGGAGGTGCTCGGAGCCGACGTCTCGCGGGCCGCCCCTGCCCATGCGCTCGCGCTCATTGCCCGGGGAATGCTCGCATGACCGCCGGCTGGACGATCGGCACGATTCGCGGCCCCGCGGCCGGCGCCGGAGGACGCCGCCTCATTGCCAAGGTGGGCGGTAGTTTGCTTGCCCGCAGCGACTGGCCTGCGGATCTCGCCGCCCTGATCGCGGCCCTGCCACGACCGCTGCTGCTCGTCGTCGGTGGTGGCGCGATCGTCGATGGCCTGCGGACGCTCGATGCCGCCTGCCCGCAGCAGCCGGAACGTATGCACACGCTCGCGATCGACGCGATGCGGCTCACGGCCCGGCTGGTTGCCGATGCGGTTCGGTTTCCGCTCGTCGCTGATCCGCCGACATCGGATGCGGCCGTGGTGCTCGACGTGGCGGCGTGGCTCGATGCCCACCCACGGTTTCGGGAGTCGCTGCCCGTCGGCTGGCACGTGACGAGCGACTCGATCGCCGCGGTAATCGCCGCCGCACTGGGCGGCGATCTCATGCTGGCCAAGAGCATCGCCCCGCCGTGTGGCGACGGCGATCTCGCGACGCTTGCCGCGGCGGGCTGGGTCGATCCCCATTTCCCGATTGCCGCCCGCGCGGTCGACGCGATCGCGTGGGCCGCGCCTGCGCTTTCCTTGCGGCCGCATTGATCCCCCTGCTTGCGCATGGGGGCTTTTATGCGCATGGGGGCTTCTATGCGGAGAGCCGGCGCGAGCGGCTAATCCCACCACCAGCCCGCATCGGGCCTCGAGGCGAGCGCAGCTGTCCGCTGCTCGGCCACGTCGGCTGCGGCCTGGGCGTTGGCCGCGAACTGCCAGGGCTGGAACTGGATGCCGCCGGAGGCGCTCAGCACCCACGTGGTGCCCTTCTTCAGACCGCTGGCCACGGTCGGCACAGTCTCGGGCACGTCATACCTCGGCAGCGGCAACGCTTCGGCTTCGAGCAGCGTCCCCAGATCGAGCCCTGCCCGTTGGTCGAGCTGCCGTCCCTTGATCAGCGCCGCCACGACGGCGAGATCGACGCAGTTTTGAAGCTCCGCGAACACGGGATGTTTTTCGGCCAGGTCGTCGTAGTTGGCGGTCATGGCAGCGCACCACTTGTCGGCGGCCTTGTCGGCCTGCCCCGCCCCACGCTGGATGCCGTCCTTCACGGCCAGATCGCTCTCGGTCAGGCACTTCATCCGCCGGCCGGAGAGCCGCCAGGCGAGTTCATCCGGATCGCGGGCGATCGGATCGTATTCGGCCTCGAGCCAGAAGCGGGGCAACGACGATGCCTTGCCGCCGGCGGGAATCATGGCGAGGTAACTTGGAAGCTGCTTCAAGCCGGACGCCTCGAGCCCCATGCCGATCTGTTTCATGCGGTAGTCGGCGGCCACGAGCACCTGCGCGAACCGGCTGTCGGCCGGGATGCCGCCGACGGTGACCGTCTGCCGCCCGAGGGCCTCCTCCATGCCGCGAAACAACGGCTCGGGGCTGCCCATCACGGCCCGCTGTTTGGCGAGGAAGGCGTCGAGCCGGGCGAGCCCGTCCCGGGTCGGATCGATCGAGCAGCGAATCCCACCCGCGCGGGCACCGTCGATTGCCCGCAACGCCACGAGAAGATCTTCAAGATGGAGCAGCGGCCGCTTGCTCGCGGCGCCCACGATCGCGCCCGACGGGCCGACGATCGGCGCGTCGGCCGGACCGACGAGCACGATGTCGTGCCGTTCGGGATCGACGAACACGCCCTCGATTCGTTGCAACCCGCCGAGCAGCACCACGTCGGCCGGCAACGACTTGCCGGCGGCAGCTGCTTCCCTCGCCGCATTCGCAACAGCCGCCAGCGACACCTTGCGGCGGTCGGCGGCCTTGACCTGTTTGGCGTCTCCGAGCATCGCGCGACGCTCTTGCGACAGCGACTCGACCGCCCGCGGATCGAGGTTCTGCACGATGCCGTCGGCGTCGATCGAAATGCCCCCCACGCCGGCACCGAATCCACCACGGCCGAACTGGCCGAAGGCCGTGCCGCCGGCCCCGCAGAGAACCATGGCGATGAACAAGGCGAGCCGCACGGTGCCGCTGCCGGTGGGTCGTCGAGATCCGTCTCGGAACTGCATGTGTCGATTCCCTGCGTTCGGGTGCGAGGCTTGCACGATTGCTTCCACAGATGCTAGTTGGCGGCGAAATCTGCGGCAAACCCGGTTCTGGGCGGAAAAGCACGGGATTCGGCCCCCTGCATCCGCCCCAGCCCCTCGCCAAGCGGTCGCCGCTCGATCATGATTCGGGATACAGACGCACACGCTTCCCTGCCCCGGCCAGCCCCTCGAGCTCGAGAACTCCGCAATGGACGCCGCGCTGGATGCCGCCTCACCGCCGGCCTTTCTCGTCGTGACCGATCCACTGATGGGACGCAGCGTGCTACAGCTCGTCGAGGGACAGCGGCTGACCGTAGGCCGGGCTCCGACGAATCACGTCGTGATCCACGACGAACGGGCGAGCCGGTTCCACGCCGAGATATTCCCGACCGCACGGGGCTGGACGGTTCGCGACCTCGAGAGCCGCAACAGCACCCAGGTCAACGGCCAGCTGATCACCACCGACCGACTGCTGGTGCCGGGCGACGTCATCGAGATTGGCCATGCCACGCTCGCGTACGGTGAAGGAGACACACCGACGGCCCAGACAGTCTCGGCAGAGCGGCCAGCGGCAGCGGCGCCGCAGGCACACGCCGTCGTTCCACGCCGCCACACGGTGCAGGACTGCCACATGGTCGGCCGGAGCGCCGCCATCGAGGCCATCCGCGGCCAGATCGAGCGGGTCGCCGCCACGAAGGCCACGGTGCTCGTGCGGGGTGAAAGCGGCACCGGCAAGGAGCTCGTGGGCCGTGCGATCCATGACGCGAGCGGCCGCAACGCCGGGCCTTTCGTCTGCCTCAACTGCGCGGCTCTCTCCGAGACGCTGCTCGAAAGCGAGCTCTTCGGCCACGAGAAGGGCGCCTTCACCGGTGCCACCGAGCGCAAGATCGGCAAGTTCGAGGCGGCGCACGGTGGCACGCTCGTGCTCGACGAGATCGGCGAGATGAGCCCGGCCATCCAGGCCAAGTTTCTCCGCGTACTGGAGGGGCATCCCTTCGAGCGGGTCGGCGGCAGCGGCCGGGTGCAGGTCGATGTGCGGGTCGTGGCGGCCACGAACCGCGACCTCGAGGCCGCCGTCACCTCGGGCAGCTTCCGCCGCGACCTCTACTTCCGGCTCAAGGTCGTCGAGATTCTCGTGCCCCCGCTCCGCCGGCGGCCGGAGGACATCGCCGTGCTGGCGACCCATTTCCTGGAGCGATTCGCCGGCGAGACGGGGCGTCGGCTCCGCGGCTTCACGCCCGCCGCGCTCGAGTCGCTCGAAGGCTACCGCTGGCCGGGCAACATCCGCGAATTACGCAACTGCGTCGAGCGAGCCGTGGTGCTCGCGCAGGGCGAATGGATCGACGTCGACGACCTGGCCCTCACCAAGCTCGCCGTGGCCGGCGACACAGGCAAGCTGGCCGCGGCCCAGTCGGGCTCCTTCGCCCCGATGACGATCGACGAGGTGGAGCGACGGCACGTGCTCGCCACCCTGGCGGCCGTCGGCGGCAACAAGACGAAGGCCGCGGCGATCCTGGGCATCGAGCGGTCGACGCTCGACCGCAAACTCGCCAAGTGGGCGCGGGCGTAGAGTCCTGTGGCGTGGGTCGGGGTTGCCCGTGCCGTCTCGCCCGGACGTTCGCTGCGGGCATCCATGCCCTCCGCTCACTCGG
>JBILVW010000186.1:0-5920 GCA_044370205.1 Pirellulales bacterium
GCCGCCGGATCGATCCTGGAGGCGACCGGTTCGGTATCGAGCGTGATCGATGCCAAGGCGGTCACGCTCGTCGCCTCCGGCAGCATCGGCCAGCCGGGGCAGGATCTCGTGGTGAACACGGCTGCCGGTTCCCCCCTCTTCGCGACGGCCGGCAGCGGCATCCAGCTCACGGAGGAGAGCGGCGACCTCATCGTCGGCAAGGTCACCTCGACCACATCCGGCGGCGTTCGGCTCACGGTGCCCGCGGGCGGTCTCTCACTGCCGGCCGCCGCCACGCTGTCGGCAACGGGCCCGGTGCTCCTGCAGGTGCGCGGAGACGTCACGCTCGATGCCGCCAGCTCACCGACCGCCGGCAGTTGGTTTGCGGTGGTTGGCAACTACGGCAAGACCGGATCGGGCGCCGATTCGGTGATCAAGACGACCCGCGGCAACGGCAGTTCCGTGATCACGGCGCCCTACGCCTCGATCGGCACGTGGGCCGCCACGGGCCAGGGGGCGGCGACGGCTGCCGCGGCCGGATACTCCGATGCCGGAAAGACCACGTTGGCGACGCTCGGCCTGGCGACGGCAGCGTCGACCGGCCCGGTGGCGACCGATACGAGCGGCAACGTGTACTTCTTCGACCCGGCCACCAAGTCGCTGAGACAGCTCGACTGGACCGGCTCGGTCCGCACGCTCGTGTCGAGCGGCCTCAACGGCGCTTCCGGCCTCGCGGTGGATGCCGCGGGCAACGTGCTCATCGCCGACCGCGACACGCTGCCGGTCGTCGTGGCCGACCCGTCGTTCGAGACTCCGAGCGGCACGGCACGTGCCGTCCGTGGTCCTGTGGCTGGATCGCCGTGGGTATTCAACGCTGGGGCCGGTTTGGCTTCGAATGGGGCCATTTTGGGTCGTGATGGGTTTTTGGCCCCCAACGCGCCCAACGGATCGCAGGTGGCTTTCATCGAAACACGTGGGGCCAGTACCAGTCAGTCGGTCCAGTTCGAGGCCGGCTGGTACACGCTGTCGGTGGCAGCCACCCAGAAGACATACGATGGGTTTGTCTCGAATCAGCAACTCGGGATCCACGTGGACGGTGTTCTCGTGGGCACGCTGATCCCCGTGGGTACGACCTACACGACGCTCACGACCCCGGCGTTCCAGGTGGCTGCCGGCGCCCGCACGATCGAAATCCGAGGAATGTTGGACCAGCAGTATGGCTGGAGTAGCGGCAGCGGGGCCCTCATCGACAGCGTCCAGATCGCATCGGCCCGGGCTCCTGCGATCAAGGTCTGGAACGCCGCAACGGGCGTCCTCTCCACGCTCGTGACGACCACCAACGCGCCCTCCGGCGTGGCAGTCGATGCCGCCGGCAACGTCTTCTATTCCGATGGCACCGCCGTGAAGCAGTGGGCGGCGGCCACGGCCGCGGTGAGCACCATCCTGACCGGCTCCGCTCCGAGGGGGCTGGCGACCGATGCCGCGGGCAATGTCTATGCGGTCGATGCGACCGCAAATGTGGTGAGGAAGTGGACCGCGTCGACCGGCAGCGTCAGCACGCTGTCGGCGTTCACGGGCCTGAACGGCCCGCAGGCCGTGGCTGTCGATGCGGCGGGCGACGTCTACGTGGCCGACACCGGCAACAATCTGGTGCGAAAGTGGGACGGCGCCGACGGCAGCGTGACCACGCTGATCTCGACGGGCCTGAACCGCCCGACCGGCGTGGCGATCGACACGCTTGGCAACGTCTTCACCCTCAACAACGGCACCGCCTCGAGCACGCTCGATGCCTTCCAGCCGTGGGCCGACGTGCCCGCGGCGACCGTGACCCAACTGGCTGCCGCGGGCAGCGACGTGCTCCAGGCGGTGGTGCCGCGATCGCAGGCCCTCTATGGCGCCTTCGTGCCGACGAGCGATGCGTCGTGGCTGCGGGTGACGGGGGCGCAGGACGGCGTCGTGCGCTACAGCTTCGACGCCGCCCCTGGCGGCCTTGCCCGGACCGGCCGGCTCACGATCCTCGGGAAACAGGTCACCGTCGCACAGGCGGCGAACCGCAGCGGCGTGGGGATCTCGGCCCCCGCGATCGTCTATGGATCCAGCGGGCTCGTCACGCTGACCGTCACCTCGACGTCGGCGACCCCCACGGGCGGTGTGAAGCTGTCGGTGAATGGCGGCACGCCGCTGTCCGGAACGCTCGCCGCGGCTGGGTCGTCCGTCGTCAACGGCGTGACGACGTATGCCGCCACGGCCACGATCGCGGTGCCCGGGCTTGTGGCGGGCAGCCATTCGCTGGTGGCCGTCTACGACAGCCAGGCGACGTTCTCCGGCAGCACGGCCACGGGATCGATTCTCGTCAACCGGGCGGCGACGGCGGCCGCGATTTCCGTGACGGCCGCGGCTGTGACCTACGGCGATGCGATCACCCTCACCGGCAGCGTTCCGGCCGTCGGCAGCGGTGTCATTCCCACCGGCTGGATGTCGATCATGGACGGCAGCGTGCAGGTGGGCAGGGCCCAGTTGACCTCCGGCAGCTATGCGGTGACGACGAGGTCCCTGCCCGGCGGCTCGCGCAGCTTCACGGCCGTTTACGAGGGGGATTCCAATCACCTCGGCAGCACGAGCGGGGCCGCTCTCAAGACGATCGCAAAGAAGTCGGCTGTGCCCACGCTCACACGCTCGGCGACGAACTCGACCTACGGCGGAACGGTGACCTACACGGCGTCGGTGCCCACCGCCGTCGCCGGCACGTTCCCCACTGGCACGATTCAGTTCTTTGACGGATCGGTGGCCATCGGTTCGCCAGTGGCCCTGACGAATGGCGTAGCTGCTTTGGCCACGGCGACGCTCGCCGGCGGATCACACCCGTCGATCAAGGCGGTCTACAGCGGCGATGGCACGAGCTACGAGTCGACGACGAGCACCACGACACTCGCGCTGGTTGTTGCCAAGGCGACCAGCACGCCCAGCGTGGCAAGCAGCCTTAGTTCGTCGTCCTACGGCGCCGCCGTGACGCTCACGGCCACGCTGCCCAAGGCCGGAAACGGCCTGTTCCCGACCGGAAGCGTGCAGTTCCTCGACGGCACGGTCTCGCTCGGCAACGGCACGCTCGATCCGGCGACGGGGAAGGCAACGCTCACCACGTCGTCGCTCGCCGTCGGCGGTCGCTCCATCACGGCGAGGTACGCCGGTGACGTCAATTACAACACGACGCCGACAACCAGCCCTGCGATCACCCAGACCGTCAGCAAGGCGACGGTCGTTCCGCAGGTGACGGGCCCGTCCGGTCCGTCGGCCTTCGGCAACTGGGTCAGCTTCAACGCCACGATCGCGGCCAATGGGGCCGGCGTTCTGCCGACCGGCTCGGTCACGTTCCTCGACAACAACGTGCCCGTGTTTACCACGGCTCTCGTGAATGGGGCCGCTTCGTTGCGCACCAAGAGTCTCTCGGTCGGCCCCCACGCCATCACCGTGCAGTATGCGGGCGATGCCAACTACGCCGCGAGCACGAGCACCGCCTTCTCGCAGACGGTCAACAAGATCGCCGCGGGGATCTCCATCAGCCAGTTCCGCAATGCCGGCGGCCCGTTCAACATCGTGGCAACTGCCAGTGGCTCCGCGATGGGACCGCCCACCGGCACCGTCACGTTCACCGACGTGACGAACGCCCTCTCGCCCGTGCAGCTTGGCGTCGTGTCACTGGCTTCGAGTACGCCGAGCAGCAGTGCTGCCCTCCTTGCCACGACGGCGCTTCCCAGCGGGCAGCGGACGATTCGGCTCGCCTACAGTGGCAGCACCTCCTACAACGCCGCAAGCTTCGACGGTGTGGTCGTTGTCGACCCGGGGCAAACGACCCCGACGCTCACCAGTTCCGCCGCCACGTCGAGCTACGGCAGTGCGGTCACGTTCACCGCCACCGTACCGACGGTGGCCGGCTTTGCTGCCGTAACGACCGGCACGATCCAGTTCTACGACGGAACGGTGGCCATCGGGTCGCCGGTGCCCCTGACGAATGGCCGGGCCGCCTTGGCCACGGCGACCCTCGCCGGTGGATCGCACTCGGTCACGGCCGTGTACAGCGGCGACGCCTTCTATGCCTCCAGCACCAGTGCCGCGTTCTCCCAGACGGTCAACAAGGTGGGGAGCACCGCTACGGTCGCCAGCTCGTTGAGTGCTTCGACGCTCGGCTCGGCTGTGACCCTCACGGCCACGCTGGCCAAGGCGGGGACGGGCGCATTTCCGACGGGCAGCGTGGAATTCCTCCGTGGAACAGCCGTGATCGGCAGCGGGGCGATCAATCCAGCCACCGGAAAGGCGACGCTCGCCACCTCGGCGCTCGCTGGCGGCAGCCACTCGATCACGGTGAGGTATCCGGGCGACGGCAACTACGCAGCCTCGACGAGCCCTGCGATCACGCAAACGGTCAACAAGGCCCCGGCGATGCCGAGGGTATCGTCGTCGGTCAGTTCCTCGACCTTCGGCCAGAGCGTCACGCTGACGTCCACGGTCCCCGGCGTGGCGAACATGGCGACGCCCACCGGCACGGTCCAGTTCTACGACGGCACCGCCTTGCTGGGGACGGGTACTATCAGCCTCGTCGGCGGCGTCGCCACGGCGACGCTCGCCACATCGAAGATTACCGGCGGCACCCGCTCGATCACGGCGAAGTATGTGCCTGCTACCACCGATACAATCTACGTCGGTGCTACGAGCAGATCGATTACGCAGACGGTTGCCAGGTTCGCCGTGACGACGACACTCGCCCTCACGACAGGCACTCCCGACAGGTACACCGCGACCGTGACCGGCGTGGTCGGAGGCAGGGTTCCGACCGGATCGGTGCAGTTCCGCGATCGTGGTGTGAACATCTTCGCGGCCGTGCCGCTCGACGCGCAAGGCAAGGCGTCGTTCACATCGTCCGGCCTCACGGCCCTGGCGTTTGGGTCACACTCCATCACGGCGGTCTATGTGCCGGCAACAGCCGAGACCAGCTACATCGCGGGAGCCGTCAGTGCCGCGCAGGACCGTACGGTGATTGCTCCCGGCACCGTGGCGAGCACAACGACGCTCGCCAGTTCGCTGCCGACGGCGACCTTTGGCCAGTCTGTCACGTTGACTGCGACGGTCGCCGTGGCAGGGGCGGCCGCCCCGACCGGCGGCATTGTCGAGTTTTATGACGGGGCCACCTACCTGGGCAGGGGGACGCTGGCGGTCGTGAGCGGGGCCTACAAGGCGACGTTCACGACGACGGCCCTGAGCAGGGGCGTTCACTCGATCACGGCCCGGTTCGTTGGAATCGGCACCTACAAGATCAGCGCCAGCGACATTCTCTCGCAGACGATCGTATGACCCCTGTCGCCCTCCAAGGATGAGCATGACGCCCGCCATGACCATGGAATCACTTCTCCGCAGGACTCGTTTCCACGCGGCGGCCCGGCTGGCCATCGTCGTGGCATTGATTCTTGGCTTCGCGGCGCCCGCGGCGGCCCAGACCACCACCCTGAGCGGAACGATCTCGGGACCGATCGCGTTCAACGCCACCAGCGGCTCCGCCGTGATCTCGGGCAGCAGCACGCTCGAGGCCGACGTGACGTTCTCCCTCGACTTCGTGGCCGACTATCTGCTCGTGGGCGGTGGCGGCGGTGGCGGTGCGGGTTACGGCGGTGGCGGCGGCGGCGCGGGCGGACTCCTCTCCGGCAGCGCGTCGCTTCTCTTCGGAAACTATGGCGTCGTCGTCGGGGGAGGAGGCGTTGGCGGCAGTTCCTCATCCGGGGCGACAGGCGATGCGAGCAGCATCGGCTTCCTGACGACCCTTGCCGGCGGCGGTGGCGGCGGCGGCTCGGGGGGCGACGGTCTTCCCGGAGCCTCGGGCGGCGGCGCTGGCTTCGAGAGTGGTAGTGGTTCGGACGTCGTCGGCGGTACGGCCACCGGCGACGGTGCGGGA
>JBILVW010000341.1:0-3628 GCA_044370205.1 Pirellulales bacterium
GGGGCACGGGCGGCGTGATCACGGTCAATCCGGCCACGAGCGTGACGAGCGGCATGATCGGCCCGTGGGCCATCACGGGCACGGGCACGAACATGACCTACGCCACGCACACCTCCGGCACGATCGACAACTACACCGCCAGTCTCACGGCGGCCAACGCGACGAACCTGCCCAATGACGCGACAGCGAATGTCGTTCTGACGAGTGCGACTGGAACAACTCCATCCGTGGTCGTGGCCAACACGATTCGTTTTTCCGGAACCGGAAGCCCGAACACGACGCTCTCTGGGTCGCTTACGGTGAACGGCCTGATGTACGCCGGCAACACCACCAGCGCCATCTGGACTCTCGGCGGTTCCTCCGGAGTCATCAGGATTCCCTCGAGTGGCGAGCTCGTTGTGGCGGCCAACAACGCCGCTTCTGTGACGATCGACACGACGATCCGAGAGAGCGCGCCGGGGCAGAGCCTTACGTTCATCAGCCAGGGTGCAGCGCTGTCATTGAGAAACGGTTCGGGTGCCAGCCCCTATCTCATCACCGGCACGATCAACTCGATCGGTGGGGACTTGCGCTTGCACAACACGGGCACCTTCGGGACGGTAAACCTCTCGGCCAACAACAATTTAGTCGCCGGCAGTCAGATGACGGCTTCGGGCGTGTCGCAGATCGGCTCGATTTCGGGCGTGGGCTCGACGTTCACGAAGCAGGGGCCGGGCACGGTGCGGCTACTGAACACGAGTTCCTACACCGGCATTTCAACCATCGAAAACGGCACGCTTGAGGTGCCCTCGCTGCCGTCGATCGGCACGGCCGGCGGCCTCGGTGCGCCGACGACGGCGGCCAACGGCACGATCGCGATCGGCAGCGGCACGACCACCGGCGTTCTCCGCTACGTCGGCGGCGGCGACACGACCAACCGCGTCATCAACCTCGCCGGCACGACGGGCGGCGCGACGATCGACGCGAGCGGCTCCGGGGCGCTGGTCTTCAGTTCGGCCTTCACGGCGACGGGCGCCGGCAACAAGACCCTCACGCTCACCGGGTCGAGCACTGCGGCCAACGAAGTGGGCGTGATCCCGAATGCTTCGAGCGGCTCGCTTTCAGTCAACAAGACCGGCAGCGGCCGCTGGCGGCTGACGGGGGCGAGCAGCTACGGCGGCCAGCTCACGGTGAGCGACGGCACGATCGTGGTGGCGGCGAATGTGGGTGAGAGTGGAGCTAGCCCATTCGGCACGCAGACAGTATCGCTGCCTGTGATCGGTAACAGCGCAGCTGGCATCTCGGGCACGGCGGCGCTCTTGCTCGCCAACAACGTTGAGGTTCGGCGTGGTTTCTCGGTCGCGGCGGCTGGCGCCGGCTCGTCGCAGACGGTCGTGATCGGTAGCGAGGGGGCTGGTGCGTCGGTGATCATGGGGCAAGCCGCCATCGCTCTCGGCCGAAGCGTGACGCTCCAGGCCGCCTCCAGCGGCACGATGACTTTCGCGAATGAGTGGACGGGTGGCGGCGGTTCGGTGGGCGTCACGATCGGCTCCGCCGGCAACGGTGGCACGGTCGCCATCGAGCAGGCGCTTCCCACGACTCTCGCCGGAGTCAATGTGGCCAACGGCAGGGCCGAGTTCTACGCCACGAATCTCATCAATGCGGCCACACCGGTGACCGTGGGGTCGTCGCTGGGATCGTCCGTATTGAATCTGAATTCAGCCTATGGGGAAGTTTCGCAGACGCTCTCGAATCTCACGTTTGCCGGCAACTCGGCGAGCATCACCGGCGGCACGCTGCGGCTGAATAACTCTCCGGCCGTGGCCGTCACGGGCACGGGCCACGTGATCAGCTCGCTCGTGGCCCTGGACGAGGGGGCGAGCTTCAATGTGAACGCCGCCTCGCGGCTCAAGATCGAGTCGGCGATCTCGGAGGCGGGCGGAGCCCGCTCGCTCACGAAGACGGGCGCCGGCATCCTGGAATTGGCCGGGCTGAACACCTACACGGGTAACACGACCGTCTCGGCGGGCACGCTCGTGGTGAACGGCTCGCTCGGGGCAGGCAACCTGTCGGTGGCCGCCGGTGCCACGCTCATGGGCTCGGGCACGGTGGGCGGGCCGGCCACGATCGCGGGCATCCACTCCCCCGGCAACTCGCCCGGCATTGAGACGTTCTCGAGCAACCTCACCTACTCCGGCGGTTCGTCGCAGGTGGTCTGGGAGTTGTGGGGCAACACAAACTCTTCGGGTGACCGCGGCAGCCTCTACGACGGCATCAACGTCGGGGGCAACCTCGACTTCGCCGGGCTCACCAGCCTGATCCTCGACTTCGGCGGCACTGGGGTCGGGGCAGTCAACTGGAACGACACCTTCTGGGACACCACCCAAAACTGGACGCTCTTCAGCGTGGCGGGCACGACGACGAACTTCGGCAACTTCTCTCTCGTGAACAGCCCGGCCAGTTGGCTTGACCGCAACGGCCTGGCGTTCTCGAGTTCGAGCCGATCCGAGAACACGTTCAGCGTGAGCCAGAGTGGAAACAACGTCGTGGTCACCTACACGGTGATCATCCCCGAACCGGGTGCCCTCGCCCTTGCGGGCATCGGCATCGCCGCCGCGGCCTGGGCCGCCCGCTCCAGAAGCCCCTCGCGGAAGCGAGCGGGGTGACGCCGGCCATCACCAGCCGGGCATTTGATCGAACACGCCGATCGTGATTGCTACGCGTCACCCCACCGGCTCCCGCCGGGGGCTTTTGGAGGACACACCATGAATACCACCCCTCCCCGCCGCGGCCTCGACCTCTCGTAGCTTGGGGATGATCTGCTCAGCAAGTTCCCTCTTTCCGCGTGGCATTGACTGCCTCCCTTGGTTGGCTCCACCCCCAAATTCTCTCTCTGGAAGTGGTGCCGTTTAAGGGGGGCAAGTCAATCGATGCCGAAGTGGCGGCGAAGGCCGCTATTCCAGCACGACGGTGCGGTAGTCCCGCGCCCGCACGGGCAGCAGGAGCGTCGTGCCCTCCAGCCGCGGGTCGAGGGCGGCCTTCTTTTTGCCCTCGATCGCATCGCCGCCCTCGAGCAGTTCGTCGAATTCCTCGTCGGAAAGCTTCTCCGCTTCGCCGGCGGCGTCAGCGAGGCTCTTCGCGAGGGCCTGTTTCGCCTCCTTGGCCACCGTCGCCGTGCCGGTGAAGTCCTCGCCCGCGGGCGGGTCGAACGTGCGGTCCACTCCGCGGACCTTCAGCGTCGCCGGGAGGCCGAGTGCCCGCGGGTCGAGCTCGATCCGGAGCACCTCGTCCTGCTTGGCGCGGTTGCTGGCGACGAGGAACACCTGCCCCGGCGTGCGGTAGAACGACACGAGCGTCTCTTCGCCCTGACCCGCCACCTTGAGGAACGGCTTGGCATTCCAGTAAGGGACGAACTCGGCCGTCTTCTCGTCGGCGCCGCCCCAGTCCGCGAGGTCGTTCCAATAGCCGTCGTAAACCCGGCTGCCTTGCCCCTCGTAGACCGTCGCCGTCTCGTAGTGAGCGAACTCCGACTGCGCCTGCCGGGCCATCCGCCACTGCCAACGCGGGAACTGGCTTTTCTCCTTGTCCGCAAAGCCCCCCTCGGCGATGAACGGCATGTAGAAGGCCGCCGAGCCCCACAACCGGCCAT
>JBILVW010000187.1:0-5884 GCA_044370205.1 Pirellulales bacterium
CGCCCGGCCCGCGGCAGGGCGGCCCCTACGACCCGGCGTTGATGGACGATGTGATTGCGTTGGCTACAAGCGCCAGGGGCGACCTCTACGCCGTCTCTCCGCACGACAACCCGCGCCGCACGGCCCATTTCAAGCAGGACGGCACGTTCGTGCAGGACTTCCTCGGCGACACCACGTACGGTGGTGGCGGCACGATCGACCCCTACGACAAGTCGCGGGCCTACTACGGCGACATGCGGTTTCACCTCGACTGGAAGACGGGCAAGACCTGGCTCGACAGCATGCTGTCGTCGAAGGGCCGCGAGGAGGCAAGCCCCTATGGGCTCGCCTTGCGGACCAATGTGCAGGCCGTCATGGTCGACGGGCGGCGGTATCTGGTTTCGTATAATCCAAAAATCACGTACCACAAACCCTTCCAGGTCGTATGCACCTACGATGAAGAGGCGAAGCGAGTGCGGCTGGCGGCCGCGGTGGGCGACGCGGGCTTGTTCCCCTACCTGCAGCGACCGGAGTTTTTGCAGGCCACGGGCGGCAAGCCGCTGGGCGGCTTCTCCTTCATCTGGGCCGACCGCAACGGCGACGGCGAGGTGCAGGTCGCGGAGACGGTGCTGACCCCGAAGCAGAAGAACAAATTCAACAGCGTCGACCCCGTGCTGGTCTGTCCGGTCGACGCCACGCTCGGCTTCTGGTCGGGCTCGGCGCGGTACGAGGTGAAGGAGTTCCTGCCCGACGGCACCCCCGTCTACGAACTTCGGCCGATGCCGTTTGCGGCGCACTACCTGATGCCCAACGGCAACCACTTCCGCTTCGGCCACCTCCGCGGCGGCGAACGGGGCGACGGCATCAACGAGGTGGTCGACCCGCAGGGCCGCACGCTCTGGTTCTACCCTGCCCTATGGAGCATGGACGGCCTGAACGTGCCGCCGTGGCAGCCGGGCCGTGTGGACCTGCAGTTCGCCATCTCCGGTTTCGGCAAGGTCAAGGGCGACCTCGGCGACGTCTTCGTCATCGCCGCCAACAACGGCCAGTGGAACCTCTGGACGGCCGACGGATTGCTGGCGGGGCACCTCACCCTGCACACGGGCGACCCGCGGCTCGAGGGCTGGCCGGCCGAGCACGCGCTGGGCACGAAGATGGAGAACATCACGGCGGGCCAGGAGCACTTCCACCATTTCTTCACCCAGACCGAAGACGGCAAGTTCTACATCGTCATCGGTGGCATGTCGGTCAGCGTGATGGAGGTGCAGGGGCTGGATCGCATCCGCCGCGGCACGGCGGAACTGACCGTGACGCCCGACATGCTGCGCACGACCCGCGATTGGGAAACCCGGCTCCGCAGCCGGGCCACCTTCTCGCGGGTGCCGGTGCAGGAGGTGGGCCGCGGCGCGCCGGCCCTGGACGGAAAGATCAGCGAAGGCGAGTGGCCGGCGGTGACTCGACAAGGCGAAGACGCCTCCTTCGGCATGATGTTCAACGACAAGCAGCTCTTCCTCGGCTGGTCGGTGAAGAATCGTGGGCCGCTCGAAAACGGCGGCGACGACTTCCGCCGCTACTTCAAGACCGGCGCCGCCGTCGACCTGCATCTCGGCACGCGGCCCGCCGCGGCCGCAGACCGCAAGACCCCGGAAGCGGGCGACATCCGCATCGTCGTCACCCGCGTGGGAGGCAAGCCGGTGGCTGTGCTCTACCGGCCGGTCGCGCCGGGTGCGGCCGCGGCCGAACGGTGGGAGACCAGCACCCCGGCCGGCGGCACGACGGCGTTCGAGCAGGTGAAGGTGCTCGGCGGGGCCAAGGTCGTCGTCCACGACGAGGCAAACAGCTATTCGGTCGAAGCCGCGATCCCGCTGGCCGATCTCGGGCTTGCGGCCGCCCCGGCGCCGGAGACGGTCATGAAGATGGACTGGGGCGTGCTGACCACCGACGACGGGTTCGTGACCCGCAGCCGGCGCTACTGGGCCAACCCGATCGCCAGCGGCGTTTCGGACGAGCCCACGGAGGCCCGGCTGGAGCCTGGCATGTGGGGCTACGCCCGGTTCGGGGCTCGTGCCTCCTCGGGCAAGCCGACGATGAACGACCCGCTCAATCCCGCAGCGAACGACGCCACGCTCGACGACCTGCTCGAGGACCTGCAATAGCCCGTTGGGCCCATAGGCCACGACCAGCGGCTCGTGAGCCGTGGCATAGATGGTCGGGTGATCCGAATGCTGGCAATGTGGACGAGTTCACTGCGAGAGCGCGGAGGCTCGCCTGTCAGTACCCCACGCGGCAGAACACCCCGGGCTTGTCGTCGCCCAACTGGATGTAGCTCATCGGTTCCTGCCCTTGCTGGGCGGTGAGGCAAAAGGGGGCCGTGCGGGGCTTATCAAAATTTTCACTGTCTACCACCCGCATCGAAAAACCCGTGATGGCACCGGCCGGTTTGGTCCGAACCACCAGCCGCCACGTATCCGTGCCGGTCGGCGTCAGATCCACGGTCGCGGCCGGCGACTCTCCAGCGCGGAGCACCTTTGCGGCCAGCGTTCCGTCGACTTGTTCGCGATACACACCCAATCGGAGGATGCCGGGCGGATTGGCGTCGACGTTCGCCGTCCAGCGACCGATCGCTTCCTCGTCGCGCAGGTCGAAGAAGAATTCGATCGCGTCGCATGGTTGTCCGTCGCGGCTATTGAGATCGAGCGGCGTGGCGATCTCCTTGCGGAACATATTGCGGAAGCCGGGTTTCGCCGGCACCGGCGTGGCGTCCTGCCACGCAAAATCGATCTGCCAGCCGTCCTCCTGCCTCGACAGCCGTACCTGGGAGACGGGGCAGACGCGGGCCGTCCCCGATTGCGTCGTTTTTAAGCTGCCGTCGGCAACGACGAACGGCTCCGGGGCCATTGGTTGCACGTGCGAATAAAACAGCAGCGTGCCATCCGCGGCGAATGTTTCCCGCCCGGCGAAGGCGACATACACGGGAACGGTGGCGCAGCGCTGCGAGAGACGCGACACCGGCAGGTCGAAGGCGATGTCGACCGTGCCGCCGGCGGGGAGGGTGATACGGCGTTCGAATTTTTGCCCCGCCGCGCTGACGAGCAACGTGCCATCGAGCGGCTCCTTTCCGGAGTGTTCGGCCTGTATTTTCAGCGCCAGGGCGGCATCAGGGTCGATGATCGCGCTCGAGTCCGCCACGCGCAGCACGAGATCCTTCGATCGCGCGAGATGCAGCGGCCCGCGCTTGGCGGCGGTCGTGCTCAACGGCAGGCCCGCGCCGAAGGCCCGCAGGATTTCCACGGCGATAGCCGCACACCCCGGCGCGGTGGGATGAATGACGTCGGGAGAGAATTCGTAGGCGGGGTCTTTTGACCAGGCGGCCGCGAGTTGCCGCTGGTACGCCCCGAGCACGTCGACGACGGGCAACTGGTTTGCCTTCGCGAACTCGTCCTGGGCCGCCAGCAGTTGGAAGAGCGTGCGGTTGACCTTGCTCTCGAAGGCGTCGGGCGGGGCGTTCTGGCCGTGCGAGAAATGCGATTCCCGCAGGAGCACGAGCGGCACCTGTTTCGCCGTGGTGCTGGCGAGTGCTTTTTCGAGGCCGCCCACGAAATTAATGATTTTCTGCTCCACATTCTTCTCCGACCAGCCGGTGTCGTTGACGCCGAACATGAACAGCGCGAGCGTCGGCCTGTTGGCTTCGAGGTACGGGGGCATCGATGAGGCGCCTCCGGGCGACGAGGCACCACCCTGCCCCAGGTTGTGGAGCGTGATCCCGGCGTCGGGATAGAGCGTTCGCAGGATATCCTCCACGAATTCGATCCAGATTCCGGCCGCCGTGATGGAATCGCCCACGCAAATGACATCATCCTTCGCCGCGAGGTATGACGTCTGCGCTGCCGCGTGCGAAGATGCCAGAGCCGCAAGGATCGCGACGGCAGCCGAGAGTTTTGTCATGGCGTTTGGCCCGATTGGTGGGATGGGAGTCACGAAAACGACGACGATGCTGCCACTCCCTAAACCCTCATATCCACTGGTACAGGAAATCCAACCCGGTCACGGCGACACGCTCGCCGACTGCATGACGACCGGTCGCGGCGTCACCCCAATGCCCCCATGGATCAGACCTCAAAGGCTTCCGTGGTATCGCCAAGTGACTCGAGTCCCATGCCGAGTTGCTGGGTCAATCCGAATGTAATGTGGCGAATGTGTTTTCCCTGGGCATCAACTGCCTTGGCAGGCTTGAGAGCACCTCCACCTGATCCAGCGATCAGCAAGGGAATGTTCTGCGAGTCATGGGAATTTCCCGTGCGCATCGTGGACGTGAACATGACCACGGAACTCTCCAAGAGGGTGCGTTCGCCTTCTTGACAAGCATGCGCCTTCTTGAGGAAGTCGGCAAAGACTTGAACGTGAAATGTGGTGATCTTTTCATGGGCTTCTCGACTTTGCCCGTGAGAGATGGAGTGGTATTCATCCTTGAGCCCGAGGAAATCAAAGCTGAGATGACTGCCAGCGTGGTTCAGCATCAATGTTGCTACGCGAGTCTTGTTCATGCGGAAAGCTAGCAATACCAGATCCGCCATGAGCGGCATGTACTCCTGCAGGGGAAAGGGAGGGGTTCCCGCAGGGCGTTTCATGTCCGGCTTGCTTAAGGTGGGTCGCCACCCTTCTTCTTTGGGAAGCGAGTTCATGCGGGTTTCGATTTCTCGAATGGAAGTGAGATACTCTTCCAGTCGTCGCTGATCGGTTTGACTGACCGCGCCTTGCAGATTCCTGACATCCTCGCTCACAAAGTCCAAAATACTTTTGTTTCGCTTGCGTTCGACCGGACCGTTGAACAACGAATCAAAGACCACGCCGGGATCGTAAAGCTTGGGGACCGGCACTCCGTTCCGCCACGCGATATTCCCCACTGTCACGCGAGGATCTTCTTCACATCCCAAAGTGAGGCTGGGGATTTCTGCTGTTCCGCTCCAGCCTTGTGCGAACACTTGATCGATCGAATGAGGTCTGACCGACGTGAACTCATCGACCGCCACTTTGAAACTTGACGATCGATCATGACCACTCAACAGCAGAGGCGTTTTGTAATGATTGACTTCATGAAAGTAGCTGTTTTCAATCACGGTGAGCTGATCTTTGACCGGATCCAAGGCGCTCAATAGCGTGCCAAGCTCGAACGTGTTTCCCGATCCTTTCGCCGACCACTCCGTCACCGGGCCACTGGAGCTAATTCCATTTCCAATGAAAAAACAGCCAAACCGGACAGGCGCTCGCTGGAGAGTGGCTGCAAAGCAGCTGGACGAAAAAGATTCCAGCCACGGCAGACCAATGAGAGTTCCTGTCGTGGCCCGTAAAAAATTACGGCGACTGAAAAGTGCATTTCTCATAACCCAGGCTTTCTGTTTCTGAAAACTACTCGTGACTATTCTCGTCGCACTTCAGTTGATTACGAATGAATGTGATTGCCGGCGAAAGTGAAGCGACCTTCTCATTTCAATTCTTTGGACGCGACAGCCGGCATCCCCCGACGATATTGAAACTGCCGACTCTCCAGCAACGTTCGGACATAACTGGAGAATCGATGTTCATGCTGTTTGCCATTTGCGATCATGTGATCGATCAATGCCTGATCGGAAGGCAACGCTTCCCGGCCAAGGGCATACGCAATGAGCCGGCGGGAAAAATGTCGCAAGAATTCCTCTTGATGTTGTTCGAGATATGTTCGAATCGCTGCAGGGCCCGACCCTTTGATATCCTCCATCTCGAAGCTCGTATCGAGTTTCAGGCCCGTGGCGTTCTCTTGACGGAATCTTCCGATGGGATCGAACCCTTCGAGGGCCAACCCAAACGGATCGAACTTCGCATGGCAAGCCGCACAGCTCGCCTGGGATCGATGTTTTTCCAAACGTTG
>JBILVW010000188.1:0-5856 GCA_044370205.1 Pirellulales bacterium
CATGAGTTGCCTCGCTGGCGGCCGCACGCCAGGCTCGGCATCCTCACGCCGACCTGCTCGCCTCGCTGTTCCGATTCGCCTTAGTTCGTGCCCCGAATCTTGGCGAGCGCCTCGGCGGCGGCCGCACGCACGGCCCTGGAGGCGTCATCTTCGGCGACAAGCTCGAGGATCGGGATCGCACTCCTGGCCTGGCCGCCGATGTCGCCGAGCGAAACGGCCGCTTCGAGACGGGCGAGTTCCTGGCCGCCGCGGAGCGCCTTCCTCAGGAGTGGGATCGCCGACTCGAGCAACGCCGCATCCTGCGGTTCGATCTTGAGAGCGGCCCATGTGGCGACCGTGGCCATCAGCTCGTCGTCCGACTTCGAGAGCTCGATCAGTCGTGGCACCGCCGCCTTGGCAGCGCCGCCGATCCGGCCCAGGGCGTAGGTCACCGCATACCGCAGGTTGGCGGGGCGATCGTCACCGAGCAGCTTTTGGAGAGCAGGCACCGCGGCGGCGGCGTCCGGCCCCATCGAGGCCAGCGCTACCGCGGCCTCACCCTGGACGAGTGGGTCGTCGCTGGTGAGCAGCGCCTCGATCTCGGCCTCGGCCGCCTTGCCCGCCGCGCCCAACGCGGCCGCGACCTCGAGGGCCTTGAGCCGCGTGGCTGGGTTCGCCAGCGCCTCCTTGATCTCGCCGACCGCCACTTCCTCGAGCCGCACGAGGGCGGCCCCGGCGCTCATGCCGACGGCCGGATCGGCATCGTTAAGCAGGCTCACGAACTCCTCGGCAAGCCGCTTGCGGGCCTGTTCGTCGGTGAACTCCGCCAGATCGGAGAGTGCCGACACCGACGCCTTCCGCACGTTGGGCCGATCGCTGTCGAGCCCCTTCCGCGCCTTCTGGACCGCGTCGTTCACGAGGGCCGCATCCTGCGGGTGAATCTGGGCACGCGCCCACGCGGCGATGGCTGCGAGGAATTCATCGGGGTCTAGGGCCGCCTGCTCGAGGGCCTTGTCGGCCGATTCCGCCTTGATCTTGCCAAGCGCGAACGCCGCCGCGAATCGCAGCAGGTCTTCGTTCGACTCCAAGGCCTGGACGAGCATCGGCGCGGCGGAAGCGGCAGGCTCTCCGATGGCGGCGAGCGCGAGTGCCGCCTGCATCCGTTCATCGAGTTCGCCTTCGGCCACGAGCGACGACAACGGCTCGACGGCGGCGGCAGCCTCCGGTCCGATCTCGGCAATGGCCACGGTCGCCCAATATCGCGACTTCGGCTCCTTGAGCGCTTCGAGAAGGAAGGGCACGGCCTTCTCGTCGAGGTCGGCCAGCGTGTGCAACGCCGGCAAGACGGCCGAGGGGTCCGTGTCGGCAAGCTGCTTGCAGAACAGCGGCGCGAGGGTCGTATCGTCGGGGACCAGCCGCTCCAGTGCCCGCATCGCGGCCCGCCGGGCCCGCGGGTCGGAGTGGACGCACGTTTTCATGAGGGGCTCGATCGCCGAATCGTAGATCGCCTGGTCCTGCGGGGGCGTGGTGGTGCGGCCATCGTCGGCCTTCACCATGCCGATGGCTGCGGCAGCCTGCGTGACGACGATCGGGTCGGCATCGCCGAGCAGCTTGACGAGGGCCGGTACCGTCGAGATCGACTCTTCCCCGATGAGCCCGAGTGCCCTGGCCGCGTGCCACCGCGGCCGCGGATCGGCATCGCCCAACGCGGCGACGAGCTCAGGAATCGCAGCGCGGCCACCAGGCCCCAGCTCGGCGATCGCGTCGATCGCCACGACCCGCAGATAGGACGTTGGGGCCTTCGCGAGTTCATCCCGTAGGCCCTGCAGAGCATTCACATCGCCACCGGCGACTTCTTTCACGCCTGGCTCGGCTGCCACGGACGAAGGAGCCGGCTGCTCTGGAATGGCTGGTGCCTGTGCCGCAGGTTTGGCTGCAGCGGCCGGTTTGGCCGGGGCCGCCGGCTTCGCGCAGCCCGCCACGATGGTGAGCGTTACGCCGATCCATCCGCCCGCACACAACACGCGCCCCATGAACGTCGCTCCTCGCACGAAAAGGCCGAATACTCCGGGCCAGCGGCGGCGACCCGCAGGCCTCACGCCCCGGGGAAGCGTCGCCGCGCCCGTTGTTCGGAAGTATACTTCGCCGGCCGTGGCACGCGGGGTCGTCCCGCCCCCGGCCAGGAAATTTCGTCGCCCGTCGAGGTAGTAGAGGTAGTCATGGTTCGCTCTGCCCCCCCCGTCGTTCCGCTCCGTGCCCTTCCGTGTGCCATGGCCGCCCTGGCATCCGTCTTCGCCGGCGGAGTCGCCTGCGGCCAATGGGGGGGAGGCTGGGGCTTCAACCGCGGCGGCTACGCCTCGACCGCCCAGCAGGGCGCCGCCTACGGCATGTCGGAGGTGCTCCGGGCGGAGGGCACGAAAAACGTGCTCGATTCGCAGGCCGCCAAGAATTGGCAGGAGGCCAAGACGCTCGACATTCAAAACAAGCTCCGCTGGACCGAGACCTACTTCGAGATGCGGAAGGTGAACAAGGAGGCACGGGCCGCCGAGGCCGGCCCTCCCGTCACCCAGGAGCAGGCGATCCGCATGGCGAAAATGGCGGCGCCCGCCCGGCTGGGCTCGACGCGGCTCGATCCAGTGACGGGGAACATCGCCTATCCGATGATCCTCACCCAGGATGTCTACAAGCCCTACCGGGACAAGCTCGACACTCTCTTTGCCGAACGGGCCGCCTCGGGGGGCAGCATCCGCTATGAACAGTTTCAGGACATCCAGCTCACGGTCTCGCAATTCATCGAGGCGCTGACGAAGCGGGTCAACGACTATCCGGCCGGCGACTTCGGCTCGGCCCGTACGTTCCTCGACAGCCTCGCCCACGAATCCCGCATGCCCGCGGGCTGATGGGCTCAGCCGGGTTTTCGGCGGAGCCTTAAAAGGAGCGGCAGCGCGGCGAGCCGCAGCAGGCTCGAGCCGATGAACACGGCCGCGTAGGCCTGCACGCTGCCGCCACACCAGCGGAGCACGGCGCCGCCGCAGGCGGCTCCCGCCACCGTGGCCACCGCGAGGCCGAGGTTGTAGATCGTGACCGCCGCGGTTCGCTCGCGATCGGTCATCGCCTCGAAGAACAAGAGTGACACTGCCAGCTCGTAGGCAGCCCAGCAGGTGCCGGCGATGACCTGCACGACGACGAGATAGCCCAGCTGCGACGAGGGCAGCCAGAGGAGCGAAAGGGGCGTGATGGCCACCGTCGCCCAGGCGAGGAGCCGCACGGCACCGATCCGGGAGGCGAGCCGCCCCAGGGATGGCGCCATCACCGCCTTGGCCAGAAAGCTCGAGGCCATCACGAGCATGAACGCGTGATAGGAGAACCCGAGTTCTCGCAGCATGTACGGCGTGAAATAGGGCGCGGCGAACTGGGCGCCGAACACGAAGCTCCAGAGAAGCATGACTACTGCGCCCGATGGCTGGAACGCCATTTCGCGAAAGGCTTCCACGAGCCCCAGTGACGCCGGTGCGGCGGCCGCCGACTCACCGCGAGAGCGAGGCGGGGCCGGCTCGCTGCAGGCGGCGAGCAGCGCCGTCGAGACGAGCCGGCTCACCGCAGCCAGCGCGAAGATCACGGCGAAGGCGAGCAAAACCGTGCCTTGTCGCTCGCCCCACTGGAGCACGAGCCCCCCCGCCACGAATCCCACGCAGATCGCAAACTGGCCCAGGCGGCCCCGCTGGGCGAAAAACGACGTCCGCACCGACACGGGAATGAGCGTGGCGATCCATGAATTCCAGGCGGGGGCGCCGGCCATGCCCGCCCCCCAGTAGATGCTCGCGGCCAGCAGCAGCTCCCAGAGTTCGGCGTGGCCGCGGATCGCCCACCAGACGAGCGGCACGAAACTGAGCGACTGCAGGGTCGTGCAGGCGACGACCCAGCCGCGGTTCGTACCGAGTCGGGCCACGCCCCGCGGCGTCACCAGTTGCAGCACCGCGCCGCACAAGAGCGGCACGGCCGCCGTCATGCCCGCAGCCACCGGCCCGAGCCCGAGGGCGAGGGCGAATGCGGGAATGTAGGTCTCACCGAAGCCCACCATCAGGCTGTAGGCGGCGCTGTCGGCGGTCGAGACGAGAATGTCGCGGCGGAGGGAATGAATGGCGGCCGAAATCCGGGAGTCTGTCTATACTTCGCGGCATCACAGCTTAGAGCACAACCAAATCCGTTGCACTGATGAGCTGAAGAAGCCACAACGGGAGGCGAGGGGGTCGGCGAACGCTCGAGGAGCATTGGGCCGCTTCGGCCCACCGCGACGAGACTTTTGCCGCCCCTGAGCCGGCGACTTGTTGTTGACCACGTCATTACTCGCGGAAGGAGCAGGCACGACATGAAGGCATTGGTGACCGGAGCGACGGGCTTTGTGGGACCGCGACTCCTCCGACTGCTGGACAAACCCGTCGTGGTGTCCCGCAACCCGGATCGGGCCCGCCAGTCGATCGGACATCTGGCCGGGCGGATCGTCCGCTGGGACCCGATGGAAGGGCCGCCGCCCCCCGAAGCCTTCGAAGGCATCGACGTCGTCTATCACCTCGCCGGCGAGTCGGTAGCCGGCGCCCGCTGGACGACGGCGCAGAAAGCCCGCATCCGCGACAGCCGCGTCGTGGGCACGCGACACCTCGTGCAGGGCATCGCGCAGGCCGCGACCAAGCCGGCCACGCTCGTCTCGGCATCGGCGGTCGGCTACTACGGCAGCCGCGGCGACGAGGAGCTCACCGAGTCGGCGTCGCCGGCCGACGACTTTCTGGCCCGCGTCTGCGTGGAGTGGGAGCAGGAGGCCATGGCGGCAGACCGTCTCGGCGTGCGGGTCGTCACCGCTCGCACGGGCATCGTGCTCGGCTCCGGCAGCGGCGGGGCGCTCGCCAAGATGCTCACGCCCTTCAAACTTGGCGCGGGCGGGCCGCTCGGCAATGGCCGTCAGTGGATGCCCTGGATCCACGTCGCCGACCTCGCACGACTCTACGTGCATGCCGCCGATCACGGCGAGATTCGCGGTCCGATGAACTCGGTCGCGCCGAACCCGGTGCGCAACAGCGAGTTCACGAAGGCCCTCGGGCGGCAGCTGCATCGCCCGGCCTTCATGCCCGCTCCCTACCTCGGGCTGCGACTCGTCTTCGGTGAGTTCGCCCAGGTGCTCTTCGCCTCGCAGCGGGTGATCCCCCGCGTGGCCCTCGACACCGGCTTCACGTTCCAGTTCCCCGACATCACATCCGCCCTTCGCGAAATCCTGGCAGCGGCCGCGTAGCGGCGCGGGAGAGGCGATCGTAGATGGCCCGCCAGGCGTCGGTGTCGGGCACTGGATCGACGACGATCCGGCCGAGCTCGCGCTGATCGAGCGCCCGCAGCGTGGCGTAGAGCAGCCGTGCGTAGTCGTCGGGATCAGCGGGCATCGGCACGATCACGAGCTCCCGCGAGCCGGCAAGCTGCCTCACCGGCGGCTCGGCGGCGGCCTGCGTCATCCAGCCGACCCGCGTGCCGGCCGCGAGCAGCGCGGCCACGTGGGCCGGCGGGTCGGCCGGCATGTCGAGCGGCGTGCGCGGCGCGTAATGCTTCGACTGCTGGCCGGGCGACCGCACCGGTTCCGCTGCGGTGTCGATCGGCGCGTCCGGCCAGGCCACCGCGGTGCCGACGACGGCCTCGAGCCGCTCACGAGCCAGCGGCCCGGGCCTGAGGATCCGCGGCGGCTCGACGGTGCAATCCACCACGGTCGACTCGATGCCGCGGCCGCATGGTCCGGCGTCGAGAATCAGGTCGATGCGATTGCCCAGGCTCTCGAGCACGTGGGCCGCCGTCGTTGGCGATACGGCCTCGGAACGATTCGCGCTGGGCGCCGCCAAC
>JBILVW010000189.1:0-5844 GCA_044370205.1 Pirellulales bacterium
CGTCGGGCCCGGATCGTCGAGCGGATCCGCGACGACTACGGCCTCGATCTCGATGCCGAGCTGCCCACCCCCGAACCGATGGCCGGCGAGCCATCAGCACACGGCGACGCCCCGGCCGAGCCCGGCGAGATCCCGGCCGACCGGGACGAACTCGATCGCACGATCGAGGAGCTGCGGCGGAAGCTGGCCTCGATGACGACGGTCAACCTCGAGGCTCTTCAGGAAGCAGAGGAGCTGACGGCGCGGCTCGCCACACTCGAGGCCCAACTCGCCGACGTGGCGGGGGCGAAGGAATCGATCGAGCAGCTGATCACGCGAATCGACGATGAGAGCCGGCGGCTGCTCGGAGACACGATCGAGACGGTCCGCGGCCATTTCCGTGACCTGTTCGAGCGGCTGTTCGGCGGCGGCCAGGCCGACATCGTGCTCGAAGAGGGCGTCGATCTGCTGGAGACGTCGGTCGAGATCGTGGCGCGTCCCCCGGGCAAAGAGCCCCGCAACATCTCGCTGCTCTCCGGTGGTGAGAAGACGATGACCTGCGTGGCCCTGCTCCTGGCAATCTTCCACTCCCGCCCGAGCCCGTTCTGCGTGCTCGACGAGGTCGACGCCGCGCTCGACGAGGCCAACGTCGACCGCTACGTGGGCGTGCTCCGCGACTTCCTCTCGACGACCCAGTTCATCGTGGTCACCCATTCGAAGAAGACGATGGCCGCGGCCACCACGCTCTACGGCGTGACGATGGAGGAGTCGGGCGTCTCGAAGCGGGTGAGCGTGCGGTTCGAGTCCACCGCCGCCGCGACCCGCCCCGCCACGAAGGCTGCTTAGCTTTTCCAGTGGACGAGGCGAGGGGGTCGGCGAACGCTCGACGAGACTTTTGCCGCCCCCGAGCCGGCGATAACCGCGAATCACGCCATCCATACCGGGCATTCCGCAGCATCGTGCCGGACGGACGAGGCGGTGCCACCGGCGCCTTCCGGAAGAACGGCTCAAGTCGCACGACAGGTTTTTTCGATCTACCCACCTGGACGGTGATGTCACGAACGTGTCCGGCTTCGGCTGGACCGTCCGGGGCATCGAGCAGGGGGGGAATCCTGCGAGCCGCTGCCTGTGCCCGAGGGCACCCATGCGTGGGTGCCGGCGGGTGGAGGTCGCACTCTCATGCCCCCGCCGCGCTCAGCCGGCCATCGTGGGGCACGACGACGCGGCCGTCCCCACGCATGCGATCGATCCGCGTCGGGGGGGCTTCGTTCCACCGTGTTCGGTGCGGACTGGCCAAAACGTTTCCGGACACAAAAGATCCATAGGGAGTCTTGTGATGAAGGTATTCACGACAGGCCAGGTCGCCAAAATCTGTAAAGTCGCACCGCGGACGGTGAGTAAGTGGTTCGATTCCGGTCGGCTCAAGGGCTACCGCATTCCGGGCAGCCAGGACCGACGGATTCCACGGGAGTATCTGATCAAGTTCCTCAAAGAACACGGCATGCCGTTGGGCGACCTCGAGGACGAGGCAATGGCCAAGGTGCTGCTGGTCGGCCAGGATCAGGTGCTGATCGAGAACCTCAAGAAGCACCTGCCGGTCGAGCGGTCGTTCAAGATCCAGGTGGCCGCCAGCGGCTTCGAGGCGGGCATCCAGGCCGAGAGCTTCCATCCCGATTGCATCGTGGTGGACTACTCGATCGGCCGGATCGACGCCCAGCAGATCTGCCAGAACCTCCGCCGCAACGCGGAGTATGCCGACACGATCGTGATCGCCCTGCTGCCGGACGACGGCTCGCAGATCACGGTCGACCGGGCCCACGTCAACGAGAGCTTCAAGAAGCCCTTCGACGTGGCCCTGCTCGCCGAGCGGCTCCGCACCTTGATCGGTGCGAAGAAAGAGCTCGTGTGAGCCACCTCCCCGACCGGAAATGAGCCACGGGCCGGCCGCCTCCAGGCGTGCCGGCCCGTGCTGCTTTGATGCCCGTGGATTCTTCGTGAGGGGGAGGCGCGGGGGTCGGTGCAAGCTCGAGGAGCATTGGGCCGCCGCGGCCCACCGCGACGAGACTTGTACCGCCCCCGAGCCGGTGACAACCGATCCGCACTATCATGAGCGGCATGAGCACGACACCTCATGGCATCCGGATGATCGACGTGGGCGAGAAGCCGGTCACGCTCCGCACGGCGCGGGCCACCGCCCGGCTGCGGGCCAACCCCGAGACGATCCGGCGGATTCGGGCCGGCGAACTCGAGAAGGGCGACGCGATCGCCACGGCCCGGCTGGCCGCGATCATGGCGGCCAAGCGGACGAGCGACATCGTGCCGCTCTGTCATCCGTTGCCGCTCGACTCGGTCGAGGCGTCGATCGGCTTCGAGGGAGACGACGCCGTCGTCATCGAAACGACCGTGCGGGCCACCGCCCGCACCGGCGTGGAGATGGAGGCCCTCACCGCCGCCGCCGCCGCCGCCCTCGCCATCTACGACATGTGCAAATCGATCGACCCCGACATGCTGGTCGAGCAAATCCGCCTCCAAGAAAAGACCGGAGGCGTCCGGGGTGATTACCGTCGAAAATAGGGACGGGAGCCAATTTCCATTTCCAGGCACCAATGACCGGGAGGACGGGCGGAAATTCGCTCCCGTCCCTATTTTCTCTCCGCGAGGATCGGCTCGAGCTCGTCCACGAAGTCGCGGACGTCCTTGAACTCGCGGTAGACGCTGGCGAACCGCACGAAGGCGACCTGGTCGAGCGTGCGGAGCAGCTCCATGAGCCGCTCGCCGATGACGCGGCTCGGCACGTCGGCGTCGTAGGTGCCGTAGAGCTCACCCTCGAGGGACGTGACGACGCCCTCGATGTCATCCTCGCTGACGGGCCGCTTCCAGCAGGCCTTCGCGAGGCCCCGTTTGATCTTGTCGCGGTCGAAGGGCTCGCGGACGCCCCCCTTCTTCGACACCGTGAGCAGCTGCCGCTCGACCCGTTCGTAGGTGGTAAACCGGCGGCGGCACGCGAGGCACTCCCGCCGTCGCCGGATCGTGACGCCGTCGTCCCCGGCTCGGGAGTCGGTCACGCGATCGTTGTCAGCACGGCAAAAGGGGCAACGCATGGAGAGTAGCCTAGGCCCCACGGCTGCAAATCGACAAGTCGGCGCGGCCGACTCATGTCCCGCCGCTCAATCATCGTCGTACTCGGCCTCGTCGTCATGACCATTCAGGTCATCGGCTCCCGACCCCGCAGCGGCGGCGGCCGCTTCCGCGTCCTTGGTCGCCCGGGCGAGCTTCCAGTCGCGCCGCTGGCGGGAGCTGGGAATCTTCATCGCCTTGCGATACTTCGTCACGGTTCGCCGGGCGAGCGTGATGCCCTGCTTGGCCAACTCGTCGACGAGGTCGTCGTCGCTGTAGGGCTTGTCCTTCGGCTCGGCGTCGACGACCTCCTGAAGTTTGAGCCGCACGGCGTCCCAGGCGACCTCCTCCCCGTCGGCGCTCACCGTGCCTCCCACGAAGAACCGCCGCAGAGAATAGAGGCCGCGGGGCGTCTGGAGCCACTTGTCGTCCACGGCGCGGCTGACGGTCGTCACGTGCATCCCGATCCGGTCGGCGATCTGCTGCATCTTGAGGGGCTCGACCGCCTCGGGGCCCTCCGTGAGAAACCGCGTCTGATGATCGACGATGGCCTGGGCCGTCTTGAGGAGCGTGCTCCGCCGCTGCTCGATCGCCTCGATCAGCCACTGGGCGGCGTTGACCTTGCGCTTGATGTATTCACGGGTGGCCGGCTCCGTGTCCGGCGATACGAGCATTTGCCTGTAGATAGGGCTGATCCGCAGATTCGGCAGGTCGATGTCTTCGAGCCGCACCTTCCACGAGCCATCGGGGGCCTGATCCACGAACACGTCGGGCTTCACCGGCGGCACGATGGGCGAGGTGAAGGTGGCCCCGGGCTTGGGCTGCAGCACGTGGAGTTCTTCCCGCAGCCGCTCGATCTCGTCGAGCGAGAAGCCGGTCCGCCGCTCGATGAGTGGCAGGCGATTGGCCGCGAGGTCTTCCAGATGGTCGCTCACGAGCCGCCGCAGCCGGCCCGCATGCGGCCACGAGGCCGGAATCTGGAGCAGCAGGCACTCCTTGAGATCGCGAGCCCCGACGCCCGCCGGATCCATGTTTTGCACGATCTTCAGGGCCGCCTCGAGCTGCTTCAGCTGCGTCGCCTGGTCGGGAGGGCCTTCGGGATCGACGAGCTCCTCCAGCGGCATCGGCAGATAGCCGTTGGCATCGAGGTTGTAGATGATCTTGTCGGCGGCCTGCCGCGTGACGGCGTCCAGTTCGTAGTTCGAGAGCTGCTCGTGCAGGTGGTCGGAGAGCGTCTCGGGCCGCTCCACCATGTTGGCCATCACGTCGAGGTAGCGGTCGCCTGCCTGCTCGATCTGGGAGGCCGAGGGGCGGCTGCGATCGTCGTCGCTGTCGGGATACTCGGCCGACCAATCGTACGACCGCTCGAAGTCGGCCTGGTTGGCATGATCCTGATCGACGATCAGCGGCCGCTCGTCCAATGGCTGCTCGGGTGGGGTGGCCTGGGCCTCGACGCCGACGGCCGTCGCCTCTCCCGGCGTGGTCTCCTGTCCGGCCTCTTCGACCTCGAGCGTCTCGTTGTTCTGGATCTCCTGTTCGATCCGCTCCTCGAGGGCCATCACGGGCAGCTGCAGGATCTCCATCGACTGGATCATGCGTGGCGCAAGCACCTGCTTCTGCGCCATCCGCATTTCCTGGCCGAACGACATCCGCATGACCGCAACCTCTCGGGAATCCTTGGCCGGAACGCGCCGGCCTTGCCAGCCATTCAGAATACCCTTTCCCGGTCAAACCACGCCGGGATCGGTGAAACGCTCGGCTACGGGAGCCGTTGCCGGCTGGCGATGGCGTCGGCGAGCATGTCGCGGTTGGCCTGCTCGAGCGAGGCCCCCACGGTGAGGCCGCGGGCCAGGCGGGACAGTTCGACGGGCAGGCCGGCGAGCCGCTGCGCGACGACGAGCGCCGTCGCGTCACCCTCCACACTCGGCGTGGTGCCCATGATCACCTCACGAATCTCTCCGAGCTTCACCCGGGCCACGAGTGCATCGAGCGTGAGTGACTCGGGGCCCTTGCCCTCGAGCGGGGCGACCTTTCCCTGGAGCACGTGGTACACGCCGCGATAGGCGGCCGCCTGCTCGATCGCGAGCAGGTCGCGCACCTGCTCGACGACGCACAGAAGCGAGCGGTCGCGACGCGGGTCGCGGCAGACATCGCACAGCTCCGCTTCGGCGAGGTTGAAGCAGACCTTGCAGGGCCGCAGGTTTTCCTTGACGGCGCGGATCGCATCGGCGAACGCCAGCGCCTCCGCGGGGGGCAGCCGCAGCACGTGGTGGGCGAGCCGCTCCGCGGTCTTGCGGCCGATGCCGGGGAGTCCCGCGAAACAGTCGATGAGTCTGCCGATCGCATTTCGCGGCGCCGCCATCATTCATCCTCCCCTGATGCGGCCACGGCGTCGTCCTCGGAAACGCCGGCCGGGGCAGCGACCGTCACGGCCACACCCTCTGTCTCCACCGATTCGGCCCGCCGCCGCGGCGGCTCCACCCGCCGGATCGCCGCATCGAAGACGGTCCGGGCCTTGGCCACGAACGGATGCTCGGCCGCCTCGCGCACGAGCGCGGCCTGCGAGACGACCGTCGGCCGCGGGGTAGCCTCGCCGCCACGGCTCGCCGGCCCGGACTGTTCGGTCGGCGACTCCGCCTCGGGGGCAAGCGTCACGAGGCGAAAGGCCGCCACGCGGCCGGCCATTTCGGCGAGGGCCCGGCCTATGCGGGCCGCCATTTCGGGTGGGGAAAGAAACGCGACCGCGGC
>JBILVW010000192.1:0-5769 GCA_044370205.1 Pirellulales bacterium
GCTTCTATCGAGCCAGGGGATCAAACCCGCATGTCTCTAGAAGCCCCGAGCGCGAGCGAGGGGATCGCCGACGCGGGAGCGTCGGCCGGCCCGCCAACGATCTGCCGGCGGGAACGCCACAAACTCCATTCCACGCCGAGACCCCGGCTGCCCATCGCCCGTCAGATTGCGAACGTCCGCCGAGAGGGCATGTGCAGGCCCGAGCCGCTTACCGATACGCCTGACTGCCGACGGCCGGGAAGCGGTAGCCGCCGAAGCCGAGCGGGGCGTAGCTCGGCCAGTCGCCCGGCACGGTGCCCGGCGGCGTGCCGTACATCTTCCAGGTCGGCGTCCGCGGGTTCGTCGGCGGCACGAAATACTTGGGCCGCTGCCGGTGACCCGTCACGTAGGGCGACGCACCCGGGGCATAGGGGGCCTGGTTCTGCGGCGTGCCCGTCGAGGCAGCCGAACGCGGACCCGACCAGCGGCGGCCGCCGGCGGCCTCGGCGTCGATCGCCGCCCCGAGGCAGCCGAGGAGGCATGCCGCCACGACCGCCCGGTGAAACGAAGCCCGCGCCATGTCGGAGGTTATCGGCTGCGGGTCGCGGCGGCGTTGCCCGTTTTGGAGCCGGGGCGACGGGCGCGGGTTGCGCCGGTCGTAGCGGGCTTCGCCCAGCGAAACGTGACCGGCATCCCGAATACCTTCTCGAAAAGATCGGTTCGCCGTTCCGCGCCCCAGAGATCGACCTGCGGCTCCTCGTCGGCCACCGCCTCGATCACGGCCTGGCCGTCGGCGATCGAGGCCACCGCGTCGTGGACGAGTTGCGTGCGGCTGCGGTCGAGGCCGCCGGCGAGTCGGAGGATGGCGGCCATTCGCTGCACCCGCTGCTGGTCGTCGGAGGAGAGGCGGGCGAGGTTCTCGTGCTTTCGCTTGGGGTGGGCGCCGCGATGGTAGCGGGCCACGTTGGCGATGATCTCGAGTTCGTTGGCCCGGATGCCAGGAAGGCGGGCATTGCGGATCAGGTGGTAGCTGTGCTTGTGGTGCTGGTCGTAGTTGATCACGTAGCCCACGTCCTGCAGCCGCGCGGCACATTCGAGCAGCAGGCGATCGCCCGGCAGCAGGTCGAGCGGCGTGGCGAGCTGCTCGTAGATCCGGCCGGCGAGCGCCGCCACCTTGCGGCCATGCTCGAGTTCGCCCGAGCAGGCGGCCGCGAGCCGCTCGATCGCCAGTTCGCGCTGTGCGGGTTCGTCACCAGCGGCGCCGAGCGACTCCTCGATCATTTCGCGAACGAGCCCGTCCCTTACGCCGCGGGTATGCACGACCACCGTGTTCACGCGGAACCGCTTGAGCAGGGCATCCACGATCGTGAGGCCGGCGATGATGATGTCGGCCCGGTCGGGCGTCATGCCCGGCAGGTTGCGGCGGGCACGGATCGGCATCTTCGAGAGCCGGTCGAGGAGATGGTGAACCTCCGCCTGCGACACGCGGTAGCCGGCCACCGGCACGTCCACCTCCCGCTTCGCGGCCATCATGAGTTCAGCCAGCGTGGTGAACGTGCCGCCGCAGCCGACGAGGAAGTGGGGGGCGAAGAGCGGCCGGGTCGTCCGCTTCTTCAGGCACGACGCGATCTCTTCCTCGAGTTTCCCGAGTCCACGCACGAAGTCGGCCTCTTCGACGCCCTCGCCGATCCCGAACTGTTCCGTGAGCCGCACGGCTCCCAGCGGGGTCGAGAAGATCGACTCGATCAGGTTGCCCGTGGCGAACACGAGCTCGGTGCTGCCACCCCCGATGTCGGCCACGATCACGTTCTTGCTGGAGAGATCGAAGGCATGCTGCACGCTGGCGAAGGCGAGGCGGGCCTCGCGTTCCCCCGAGATCACCTCCACGTCGAGCCCGACCTGCTCGCGGACGCGGCGGCAGAACTCGGGACCGTTGCGGGACTCGCGGACGGCGCAGGTCGCGATGGTGCGAAGCGTCGTCACCTGGTAGCCGGAAGCGATCTGCTTGAACGTGCGGAGCGCCGCGACGGTCTGCTCCATCGACTCCTCGTCGAGTTGGCCCTTCGAGGAGACGCTGCGGCCGAGCCGGGTGGGCTCCCGTTCCTCGTCGAGGATCCGGTAGTTGCCCCCCCGCAACGCCTCGGCCACGAGCAGCCGCACGCTGTTGGAGCCGATGTCGATCGCCCCCAGCCGGCAGGCCAGTTCGGCGGAGAGATAAATCTGTTTGTCGTCGATCAGGTCGGCCATGCGGTCTTCCTTCGGCGGCGGTCGAATCAATCATACCTTCCGCTGGTGCGGTACACTCTCGATCCGCCCGCAGGACGCAAGTCTTCCGAACCGTGCCGCCCCTCCCACCCTCCCTGCCGCTTCCGCTGATCCTCGCGACGTCGGGACATTGGCGGCCCGACCGTTCCCCCTGCGCCGTGGCCGTCGGCAACTTCGACGGGGTGCACGTGGGGCATGCGGCGATCGTTGCGGCGCTGCGAACGACGGCCCGCCGGCTGGGGGTGCCCGCGGTGGCCCTTACTTTCGACCCGCATCCGGCGAGCGTGCTGCGGCCGGAGGCGGCCCCAGCCCCCCTGACGACGCCCGCCCGGCGGGCCGAACTGCTCGCCGCCCTCGGCGTCGATGCCGTGCTCGTGCAGCCGGCCGACGTGCAACTCATGAGCCTGCCGGCCGAATCCTTTTATACGGACGTGCTCCGCGGACGGCTGGCCGCGACGGCCCTCGTCGAGGGGCAGGACTTCCGGTTCGGCGCGGGGCGGCGCGGCGACGTGACCGTGCTCCGCGAATGGTGCGCGGCCGATGGCCTGTCGCTCGACGTGGTGGCTCCTGTGATGGCGGGCGCGGAGCCCGTGTCGAGCTCGCGGATCCGCGGTCTGATCGCGGCCGGCGATCTCCGCGGGGCCAACGCCCTGCTGACGGCGGCGTTCCGCCTGAGCGGCACGGTGGTGAAGGGGGCGCAGCGCGGGGCCGGCCTCGGCTTTCCGACGGCGAACCTCGCCTCGATCGCCACGCTCGTGCCGGCGCAGGGCGTGTATGCCGCGCGGGCTGCCGTGGCCGATGCGGGCGGCGGCCGCACGCTGCATGCCGCGGCCGTGCACATCGGCCCGAACGTATCGTTCGGTGAGTCGGCCGTGTCGGTGGAGGTGCATCTCGTGGGCTTCTCAGGCGACCTGTATGGCCACCGCCTCGACGTTGACTTCCTGGAGCGGCTCCGTGACACTCGACGCTTCGAATCGGTCGCCGAGTTGAAGGCGCAGCTGGCTGCCGATGTGGCGGCCACGACGGCGATCGCGGAATCGCCGCCATCCATCCCCGACAGGAACGCATGATGCGACTCGACTGGGCGACCCTGCTGGAGGTCCTGCGGCGGAGCGAACGGGTGGTGCTCACGAGCCACGTGCGGCCCGACTGCGACGCGCTCGGCAGCGAGCTCGGGATGGCCGGCATCCTCGAGGCCCTCGGCAAGCACGTGCGGATCGTCAACGCCCAGGCGACACCGGCGAATCTGAAATGGATCGATCCTCGCGGGAAGATCGAGTCGCTCGCCGAAAAGGTGCGGCCGGACGACCTCGCCGATCGGGACCTGTTCATCGTGCTCGACACGAGCGCCTGGGCCCAGCTGGGGGCGATGGGCGACGTCGCCAAGTCGATGCGGGACAAAGTGCTCGTGATCGACCATCACGTCAGCGAAGACGACCTCTCCGACCGCTGGTTCAAGGACACGTCGGCCGAGGCCACGGCTCGGATCGTCTACGAGATCGGCCTGCGGCTGAAGGTGCCGCTCACCGAAGCGATCGCGATGCCGCTCTATGCCGGGCTCTCCACCGACACCGGCGGGTTTCGGTTCCCCTCCACCTCGGGCGAAAGTTTCCGTGTCGCGGCCCGGCTCGTCGATGCCGGTGCGAGTCCGCCGACGATCTACCGCGAGCTGTTCGAGCAGGATTCGCTCGCCCGTCTCAACCTCGTGGGCCGCACGCTGGCCGGAGCCACCACGTTCCACGGCGGCAAGGTGATCCTCTCGATGGTGCGGCAGAGCGACATCAAAGAGGTGAAGGCGCTCCCGAGCGATACGGAAGACCTCGTCAACCTCACGCTGGCGGTGAAGGGCACCGAGGTGGCCGTGATCCTGATCGAGCAGCCCGACAGCCGGATCAAGGTGAGCTTCCGCAGTCGGGGGCCGGTCGATTGCAACCTGCTGGCCGCCCGGTTCGGCGGCGGCGGCCACAAGGCGGCTGCCGGCACGATCGTCGACGGCCCGTTCGATGCCGCCCGCGAGCGTATCATGGCGGCGGTGGACGAGGCCTGGGCCGCCGCAGCGAAAGCCATCGGCTGATCGCGACACGATTCGTGACCCAATGACGGAGGACCGAAGCATGGCCCATCAGCATTCGCTCGCCGGCGGCCCGCCCGACGACTCGCGGCGCGGGTTTCTCGCCAAGGCGGTTGCGATCGTCGCCGGCGGCCTCGCCACGCTCACCCCGGTGGCCGCGGGCGTGTGGGCGTTCCTCGACCCGCTGCGGCGGTCGAAGGCGGCAGCGTCGTTCCTGCCCGTCACGGAACTGTCAACGCTCCCCGACGACGGCGTGCCGCGGCAGTTTCCCGTGATCGCCGACCGCGTCGATGCCTGGACGGGCTTCGCGGCTGAGCCGATCGGCGCCGTCTACCTGCGGCGGTCGAAGGGCTCTGAAACCGTCGAGGCGCTCTCGGCCACCTGCCCGCATGCCGGCTGCTTCGTGGAAATGGAACCGACCGGGAAGTGCTTCCGCTGCCCGTGCCACAACAGCGAGTTCACGCTCGACGGCGGGATCGTGTCGCCGAGCCCGAGCCCCCGCCCGATGGACGCGCTCGAGTGCCGAGTGGCCAAGAACGGTGCAATCGAGGTGAAGTGGCAGAAGTTCCGCGCCGGTGTCGCGGACAAGGTCGAGCAGTGAGAGCGATACGATGAACGGCACGAAGCAGGGCAGTCCGGTTCCGGCGAAGAAGGGCCTCTTCGGCCAGCTGGCCGATTTCTTCGACGACCGCACGGGCTACCGGGCCCTCATGCACGAGGCGCTCTACGAGCGGGTGCCGGGGGGCGCCCGCTGGCGATACGTCTGGGGCAGCACGCTCGTGTTCGCCTTCATGACACAGGTGATCACCGGCCTCTTTCTCTGGGCCAGCTACTCGGCCAGCGCCCAGACGGCCTGGGAGAGCGTCTATTACATCCAGCACGAGATGGCCGGCGGCTGGCTGCTCCGCGGCATTCATCACTTCATGGCCCAGGCGATGGTGGTGCTGCTCGCGCTCCATCTGCTTCAGGTCGTGATCGACGGGGCCTACAAGGCGCCCCGCGAGGTGAACTTCTGGCTCGGGCTCATCCTCATGATGCTCGTGCTCGGCATGGCGCTCACGGGCTATCTGCTGCCGTGGGACCAGAAGGGCTACTGGGCCACGATCGTGGCCACGAATCTCGCGGGAATCGTGCCGGGCATCGGACCATCGCTCCAGCAGCTCGTCATCGGCGGCAGCGAATACGGCCACCACACGCTCACGCGGTTCTTTGCGCTCCATGCCGGCTTTCTACCCGGCGGTTTGATCCTGATGCTCGTCGTCCACCTCACGCTCTTTCGCAAGCACGGCCTGCATGCGAAGCAGCCGATCACGAAGCCCGACGCGATGTTCTGGCCCGACCAGGTGCTCAAGGACGCCGTGGCCATGCTGGCCGTGATGGCGGTCGTGCTCGGCGTGATCCTCGTGCCGGCTCTGAAGGCGATGCTCGCCGGCGAACCCGTCGACGTCGGCCAC
>JBILVW010000193.1:0-5692 GCA_044370205.1 Pirellulales bacterium
ATGAACGGGGCAGCGAGGCGAGCAGTGCGATCATGTCGAGTGCGGCGGCCGCGCACTCGACCCCCTTGTTGCCGGCATACCCGTCGGCCTCGGTGCCCCCGGCCCGGGCCAACGCCTGGGCGAGTGTCTCACAGGTGAGCACGCCGAAGAGCACGGGCAGGCCACGAATGCGGGCCGCCTCCTCGATGCCCCTGGCGACGGCCTGGGCGATGTGCCGGTCGTGTTCCGTCTCGCCGCGGATGATCGCCCCGAAGCAGAGCACCGCGACGTAATCGCCAGTGGCCGCGAGCCGGTCGGCCGCGAGCGGCAATTCGAACGAGCCCGGCACCCAGGCCACGTCGATCGCGTGCCGCGCAAGCCCTGCCTCCTGCAGCCGCCAGGCGGCGGCGTCGAGCATCCGTTTCGTCACCTGCTCGTTCCACCGCGACACGACCACGGCCACACGGGCCCCGGCGGGCAGACGTCCCGCCGAGTTTCCGAGAAGCCGATACGACACCGCCTCGCTCATGACCGTTGCTCCTTCATGCCCGCCTCAGCCGGCCCGTGGATCACGACTTCAGGGCCGCCAGGAAGTCGGCGTTCGACTTCGTCTTCGAGAGGCGATTCACGAGGAGCTCCATCGCATCGGTGGGGTTCATCTCACCGAGCACACGGCGCAGCACGCAGATGCGCCGGTACTCGTCGGGCTCGAGCAGCATCTCCTCGCGGCGGGTGCCGGACCGGTTGATGTCGATCGCAGGATAGATCCGCTTGTCCACCAGCCGCCGGTCGAGCACGATCTCGAGATTGCCCGTGCCCTTGAACTCCTCGAAGATCACGTCGTCCATCCGGCTGCCGGTGTCGATCAAGGCCGTGGCGATGATCGTCAGCGAGCCCCCCTGCTCCACCTTGCGGGCGCTGCCGAAGAATCGCTTCGGCCGCTGCAGGGCGTTGGAATCGACGCCGCCGGAGAGGATCTTGCCGGAGTTGGGCACCTCGGAGTTCCAAGCCCGCGCCAGCCGCGTGATTGAATCCAGAAAGATCACCACGTCGCGGCCGTATTCCACGAGCCGCTTCGCCTTCTCGATCACCATGTCGGCCACCTGCACGTGACGGCTCGCGTTCTCGTCGAACGTGGAGCTGATCACCTCGCACGACGGCCCCTTCACCTGCCGCTCCATGTCGGTGACCTCCTCCGGCCGCTCGTCGATGAGCAGCATGAAGACGTAGGCCTCCGGATAGTTGGCGAGCACCGACTTGGCCATCTTCTGCAGGAGGATCGTCTTGCCGGCCCGCGGCGGGCTCACGATCAGGCCGCGCTGGCCGAAGCCGATCGGCACGACGAGATCGATCACGCGGGTCGAGAGTTCCTCGGCCGTCGTCTCCATCACGATCCGCTCATCGGGATGCAGCGGCGTGAGTTCGTCGAAGAACGTCCGGGACGAGAGCTTCGCCGGATCCTCGCCGTTGATCGCCTCCACACGGAGGAGCGCGAAGTATCGCTCGCTCTCCTTGGGCGGCCGGATTTGGCCGGCCACGGTCATGCCGTTTCGGAGACCGAAGCGGCGAATCTGGCTCGGCGAGACGTAGATGTCGTCCGGACACGAGAGATAGTGGAAGTCGGGGCTGCGCAAAAAGCCGAAGCCGTCGGGCAGGATTTCGAGCGTGCCCTCGCCGAACATCAGGCCATTGAGCTTGATCCGCTCCTTGAGGATGCGGAACACGAGATCCTGCTTCTTGGCGCCGGTGACGTCGCCGATGTTCTCCTTGCGGGCCAGTTCGACCAGTTCCTGCATCGAGAGGGCCTGCAGGCCGGCGATCGACGGATCCCCCTTCTTGAGCGCCTCGTAGTGGTCGCTGACGTCCATCCCGTCCTTGACTTCGGCCGCGATCTCCTCGGCGAGTGACATCGGCTCCCGCTCGTCGCTGGCGGGATGTTCAGGACCGGAAGCTTGCATGCTGCACCTGATGCGGACGGCGGCCCGCGTGACACGCGGAGAGGATGGAACGAGGGCGGAAGGGAATTGACGAACCGGGAGTGTGGGTGGGGCGTTCGGGTGGGAGACTCGGGAAGCCGAAGCCAGACTCTCGTCCGACCGCGAAACCCCTCACCGAGTCGCTGAAAACCCCAGGGACGGGAATCGCGAATTGCTGAAACGCCCTAGGCTCATGGCCGCTACAGGTCGTCCCAGATCCTCGCGATCTGGCCGGAAGTATAGGACGGATTCGCGGAGGCATCCAACCGCAAGATTTTTGCGGCGAGTTCCTCCGGCACGCCCGCCCCGCGGTTCCAGGCCGCTTCCCGGGCCGCCTGCTGTTCCGGGCTCCAGCCCCGGGCGGCAAGCCTGCGGCGGCGCTCGGACTCATCGCATTCGACCACGAGCAGCCGATCGCACCGTTCCGCCCAGCCTGCCCGCACCAGGAGCGGCACATCGAGGACGACGACCCGCCGCCCCCCCGCCTGCACGGGCGTCCTGCCAAGCCGCTCGATCTCCGCCTCCATCCGCAGCCGCACCCGCGGATGGACGATCGCCTCGAGATCCCGCAGGGCCGCTTCATGGGCGGGCGTCGGGCCGAAGACGGCCGCGGCGACCGCGGCCCTGTCGATCCGACCGTCGGACTTCACGACGCCCGAACCGAATCGCGCCGCCAGTGCGGCTCGCACACCCGCGGTCTCCAGTTCCTCGTGGGCGATCCGGTCGGCATCGATCACGTCCGCACCCCGCTCGGCGAGCAGCCGGGCGACGGTCGATTTCCCGGCCCCGATCCGGCCGATGAGTCCCACGATCAGCATCGCGATCACCCTTTCTCGCAGGCCGCCCAGGTGTCGCCCGCATGCACCGACACGTCGATCGGCACCGACAGCGTCATCGCGTCCTTCATCTCCTCGGCTACGAGTCGCTCCACGTCGGCCTGCTCGTCGGCAGGCGTCTCCAGGAGAAGCTCGTCGTGAATCTGCAGCACGAGAGCCGCCCGCCGCCGCTCCGCCTTCAGCCGGGCGTCCACCCGCAGCATCGCGAGTTTGATCAGGTCGGCCGCCGAGCCCTGCACGACCGTGTTCACGGCCTCCCGCTCCGGCAGCGTAAGCGTGAGCACGCCGGCCGAGTTCCGCCGCTTCTCCCGCTCCCGCACCCCGGTGATCGCCCGCCTGCGGCCGAGCATCGTCGCCACGTGGCCATCCCGTCGGCAGCGGTCGAGCACGTCGTCCATGAAGGCCGACGCGCCGGCGAACACGCGAAAATAACCGGCGATGAACTCGGCGGCCTCGGCCTGCGAGATGCCGAGCGACTTCGCGAGTCCGAAGGCCGACTGGCCATAGAGAATGCCGAAGTTCACGGCCTTGGCGATCCGCCGCATCGCGGCCGTAACGTCGCCGGCCACAACGCCGCACACGGCCGCGGCAGTTCGCCGATGGATGTCTTCTCCGGCGGCAAACGCCCCCTTCATCGCCTCGTCGCCCGAGAGGTGGGCGAGGATTCGCAGCTCGATCTGGGAGTAGTCGGCCGCGATGAACCGCCAGCCCGCCTCTCCCGGCAGGAACGCAGCCCGGATCTCCTGCCCCTCGGCCGAACGCGTGGGAATGTTCTGCAGGTTCGGGTCGCTGGAGCTCAGCCGACCGGTCGCGGTGACCGTCTGATTGAACGACGTGTGGATGCGGCCCGTCGCGGCATCGACGAGCGCCGGGAGCGCATCGACGTAGGTGCTCTTGAGCTTGGAATACTTCCGATGCTCGAGCAGCTTCGCAGGCAGCGGATGCAGCGGCGCCAGCTGTTCGAGCACCTCCGCATCGGTGCTCGCCCCGGTCTTCCCCCGCTTCATGACGGGCAGGCCGAGCTCGTCGAACAACACCGCCCGCAGCTGGATCGGCGAGGCGATCGAAAACGATCGACCGGCGAGCTCGTGAATCTCCCGTTCGAGCGTCTCGAGCCGGACGGCATAGTCGGCCGAGAGCGCGGCGAGCCGGCCCGCATCGATCCGCACGCCCCGCCACTCCATGTCGGCCAGCACGCGGGCGAGCGGCTGCTCGACCTTTGCATACAGATCCGCAAGCCCGGCCTCGGCCAGCCGCTGCGGCAGCGCCGCCGCCAGCCGCTGCACGAGCCGGCAGTGGAGCGCGGCATGCGGCGCATCGACGGGCCTGTCCACTGCGGCCGACGCCGCCGTATCCACACCGCCGACACCGTGACGGTAGGCGGTCTCGGTGAGTCCGTGGTTCCGCTCGCCCGCTTCGAGCAGATAGGCGGCCAGCAGCGTGTCGAACGCCGCGCCACCGAGCGTCGCGCCGAGCGTCCGCAACGCCACGTCCTGCCGCTTCAGATCATGGCCCTGTTTCGGCACCGCCGGATCGGCCAGCAGGCCATGCACATCCGCATTCGACTCGATCGCCTCGGCAGCGAACCAGGCAGTCGTGCCGGCCGTCGCGATCAACACGCCGAGCGGCCGCGAGCGGATCGTCGCCCCAGCGGGCCGTGCCACGCAGATCGCGACGGGAGCCTCCGCCCGAAGTCGGGCGACCGTCGCCGCGACCTCGCCTGACTCGCGCGGCTCGGCGACCGTCGGTGTCGGAGCGGCCGCTGGCTCCGCACCACTCCCCTCCATGTCGAACAGCGTCCGTGACCCGCCCGACTTCGCCGCGGCAGCTGACTTCGCCGCGGCGGCCGGCTGCTGCGACGCGGCCTTCGCCTCGCTCCCCTGTACGACGCGGCCGAGCAGACTCCGGAACCCGAACTCGCGGAGCAGCTCCGCCAGCGCCTGGGTGTCGGGCGGATGCAGCGCGGCGGCCTGCCACGGGATCGTCAATGGCACCGCCGTATCGAGCCGGATCAGATCGCGGCCGGCGCGGGCCGTGTCACCATGGGCCCGCAGGTTCTCCTTCCGCTTCGTCCCCGACACGCTCTCCACGTTGGCCAGCAGGGCATCGAGCGTGCCATGTTTCTGGATCAGCTCCGACGCAATCTTCGGACCGATGCCGGGCACGCCCGGCACGTTGTCCACCGCATCCCCCACGAGCGACAGGAAATCGACCACCTGATCCGGCCGGATCCCCCACTCGGCGGCGAGTTCCTCCGCGCCGAGCGGCAGATTGGTGCGCAGGTTGAGCAGCGTCACCTGCGGCCCAAGCAGCTGCCGCGCATCCTTGTCGGAGGTCGCGATCGTGCAGTTCCCTCCCGCCGCCACCGTCCGCGTCGCCAGCGTGGCCAGCACGTCGTCGGCCTCGAAGCCCTGCACCTCGAGGCAGGGGATGCCGAACACCTCGAGCAGCCGTCGCACGAGCGGAATCTGCGGCACGAGGTCGGCCGGCATCTCGGCCCGGTTCGCCTTGTAGGCCTCGAACTTCTCGTGGCGAAACGTCGGCCCCGGCGGATCCATCGCGCAGACGAGATAATCGGGCTTCCGTTTCTCGATGATGTCAAGCAGGTCGCGGGTCAGCCCGAACACCACCGACACGGGCCGGCCATCGGGCGCCGTCATCTCCGGCAGCGCATGAAAGAGCTGGTAGACCCGCGAGAGCGTATCGAGCGCGAGCACGGTCTTGCCGTGCAGATCGGGCACCGCTTCACTCGCTTGCTCTTTTGCCATGCGGCCCAGCATACCGCGTCTTCAGTTGCGCACTGGCTCGGGGCTGCCCTTGCCCTCTCGCCGGACGTTCGCTACGGGCATCCTGCCCTTCGCTCACTCGATGCTGGCTGCGCTTCGCCATCCTGGCTGCGCT
>JBILVW010000194.1:0-5663 GCA_044370205.1 Pirellulales bacterium
TCGGGCTAACTGTGCCCTGGAGCCGGCGTTGGCGGCAAGCGAAGGCAGGATGCCGAGAGCGCAGCCGCCATCGAGCGAGCGGAGGGCATGGATGCCCGGAGCGAGCGTCCGGCGACAGGGCACAGGTAGCCCGAAGCCGGGTTGGGCGAGTTGACGCAAAAAAAGCGACCGAGGCGAGAAAAAAAGGTGCCACGGAATTGGCGGCCCTTTTCAATCAGCGAGCGTGGCCCTGATCGCCTCGAGTTCCGCCCGCGGTTCGTCGTTCGCGTGGGCCAACTGGCCGGCGCAGCGGTACCAGTGGCGGGCGTTGCCGGCGTCGCCCTCGATCTTGTGGAGCACGGCGTGGATCCAGGCGCTCGTGGCGTCGCACTCGTGCCGCTGCACGATCTCGTGGGCGGCCTCCCAGTTGCCGGCGAGCGCGAGGTCGATGGCCTGCAGGAGATCCTCGATCACGGCTGTTCCTTCACCAGCTCCTTGAACACCTTGCGCACCTTCGCGACCTTCGGCGCCGCGACGGCCTGGCAGTAGGGCTGGAAAGGATTGTTGGCGAAGTAATCCTGGTGGTAGTCCTCGGCGGGATAGAAGATCGAGGCTTCGGTCACCTCCGTCACGATCTTGCGCGGGAACACCCGCGCCGCATCGAGCTTGGCGATCACTTCCTCGGCGATCCGCTTTTGTTCGGCGTCGTGATAGAAGACGCCGGAGCGGTACTGCGTGCCCGTGTCGGCCCCCTGCTGGTTGAGCGTGGTGGGGTCGTGGGTCGCGAAGAAAACCTCGAGCAGCTTCTCGAACGGCACGACCGCCGGGTCGTACTCGATCTCGATCGCCTCGGCGTGGCCGGTCATGCCGGTGCAGACCTGCTTGTAGGTCGGGTTGGGCACTTGGCCGCCGATGTAGCCGCTGGTCACGCTCTTCACGCCCTTGAGCTCGGCGTACACAGCCTCGGTGCACCAGAAGCAGCCGCCGGCGAACGTCGCCTTGGCGAGCTTCGGCTCCCCGTCGGCTGCTCCGTGCCCGATACCGAAGCCCGTCATGATGGCCACTCCTGCAAGGATCAATCTGCGACGCGTCATGGCTTTCGCCTCCGTGAACGATGCACGCCGGTGATTGTAGGGAGTTCGGCCGAGTCGGCGACGAACCGCAGGGGTTTCTCGGCCCATTCGCCGGCGTAGCCGACGCCGATCCGGGGCGTGCGCCGGATCCGCCGCAGCGGAATCGCCTCGCCAGCCTCGAGCCACAGGCCGGTCGGCCGGGCCGCCGGCAGGCCGTCGAACGCCTTGTCGATGCCCAGCCCGCCCGTCAGCCGCCCCGGCCCGACGAACGCTCCCGCTCCCCGGATGAGCACGGCTGCCGGCACGCCCTCGGCCCCGGTCACGACATTGAGCATCCAGTGCATTCCGTAGCACAGATAGACATACCAGCGGCCCGCGGGGCCGAACATCACGGCATTGCGTTTCGTCATCCCCTTCGAGCCGTGACAGGCGAGGTCGTGGGCCCCCAGGTAGGCCTCCGTCTCGCAGACGACGTGCCGCGAGACCGTGGCGTCGGCCGCCCGCACGGCGAGTACCGCCCCGAGCAGTTCCCGCGCCACCCGATCCGCCGGGCGGTGAAAGAAGGCAGCGGCGAGGGGCTGGGATGAACGTGGCATATCGGGCATTATGATGCTTCGTTTAGTCGCATCGGAATCGCGGAGCAAAAGCCCCCAGATGGAAGCAGGCATCGTCGGACTGCCGAACGTCGGCAAGAGCACCCTCTTCAACGCCCTCACCCAGTCGAAGGCGGCCCAGAGCGCAAATTACCCGTTCTGCACGATCGAGCCCAACGAGGGGATGGTGAGCGTGCCGGACGGCCGGCTCGAGCGGATCACGGCGTTCATCCCGCCCCAGAAGGTGATCCCCGCCGCCCTCAAGCTCGTTGATATCGCGGGAATCGTGAAGGGAGCCAGCGAAGGCGAGGGCCTCGGCAACAAGTTCCTGTCGCACATCCGCGAGGTGGACGCGATCCTCCAGGTGGTGCGGTGTTTCGAGGATCCCGACGTGATCCACGTGGCAGGCACGGTCGATCCCGTCTCCGACATGGAGACGATCGAGATCGAGCTGATGCTCGCCGACATCCAGCACCTCGACAATCTTCTCCCCAAGGCGGAGCGGGCCGCGAAGAGTGCCGACAAGGACGCCAAGCTCAAGGTCGAGGCGATGAAAAAATGCCTGGCCCACCTGGGCGAGCAGAAGCCGCTCCGCACGCTGCCCCTCGACGAGGCTGAGAAGAAGGCCGTGAAGGAATTCGGCCTGCTCACGGCCAAGCCGATCCTCTACGTCGCCAACGTGGACGAAGGCGACGTGGAAGGCAAAGGCCCGCTCGTGCAACAGGTGCGTGCGGCGGCGGCGAAGGCCGGGGCCGAGGTCGTGCCGGTGTGTGCCAAGCTCGAGGCCGAAATCGCCGAGCTCGATCCTGCCGACCGGGCCGAGATGCTCTCGGGCGCCGGCCTCACGGAGCCCGCGCTCGCCGTGCTGGCCCGGGCCGCCTACAAGACGCTCGGACTGCAGAGCTACTTCACGGCGGGCGAAAAGGAGGTCCGGGCCTGGACGATTCCCGTTGGTGCGGTCGCCCCGCAGGCGGCCGGCGTGATCCACACCGACTTCGAGAAGGGCTTCATCCGCGCCGAGATCTACTCGCTCGAGGACCTCGAGCACTACAAGACGGAAAAGGACATCCGCGCCGCCGGCAAGCTCCGAGTCGAGGGCAAGGACTACGTGATGCGCGACGGCGACATCTGCCACTTCCTCGTGAATCGGTAGGCCAGGCTTCAGCGTGCCAGCTTGACGTGTCAGGCCTCAACGCGCCCAACCCGGCTCGAGCCTGCACATGCCCTCTCGGCGGACGTTCGCTCAGGACATCCTGTCCTTCGCTCACTGCATGTCCGCTTCGCTTTCGGCATCCTGCCTGCGCTCGCTTCCATAGCCCGCGAGAGGGCATGTGCAGGCCCGAGCCTCCGTCCACTCGAGAAGCGGGAGGCTTCGGGCGATCCGTACCCCGGGAGCCGGCGTTGGCGGCAAGCGAAGGCAGGATGCCGAGAGCGCAGCCGCCATCGAGCGAGCGAAGGGCATGCGGGCACCGATCCGCGTTAGCGGATTGGTCGTACGAAGCGAGCGTCCGGCGAGCGGGGTACGGTCGCCCGAAGCCGGCTTGGGCGAGTTCACCTGACCGCGGGCTCGCGGAGGTGCTCCGGCAGCCATTCGTTCTCGGCGGCGTCGGGGGCGACGCTGGAGCCGCCGGCCGTCGGTGCGAAACCCTCAGCGTATTCCTCCTCGTGCTCCTCGCGGGCGCTCGTGCCGAAGAACGAGTACATCACCGGCACGAGGATCAGCACCAGCAGCGTCGTCAGGGCCAGACCGAAGGCGAGCGCCGTCGCCATCGGGATCAGAAACTGGGCCTGGAAGCTTTTCTCGAGCAGGAGCGGCAGCAGGCCGCCGATCGTGGTCACGCTCGTGAGCATCACCGGCCGGAAGCGGAGGCAGCCCGCCTCCCGCAGGGAGGCTCGCAGCGGATGTCCTTCCCGCACCCGGAGGTTGATGAAGTCGATCAGGCAGATCGAGTCGTTGACGACGACGCCGGCCAGGGCGACGAGGCCGAACATGCTGAAGAGCGTGAGCGGCATGCCCATCAGGGCGTGGCCGAACACGGCCCCGGCGAAACCGAACGGGATGGCCACGAGGATCAAAAACGGCTGGAAATACGACTTGAACTCCATCGTCAGCAGCACGAACATGGCGAACAGGGCCACGACGAAGCCCGTGCCGAGGCTCCGCAGCGACTCGTTCGTCTGCTCCTTCTGCCCCTCCCAGCGAACCCGCACCAGCGGAAACTCCGCCAGCAGACCCGGCATCAGCCGCTTCTCCATGTCGGCCGTGATCTGTGAGCTCGTGAGCGAGCTCTTGGCGACGTCGATGTCGGCCGTCACGGTGATCGACCGCTTCTGGCCGAGCCGGTTGATCTCCGAGTAGCCGCGGACGACGGCGATGTCGGCCAGCTCGCGGATCGGCCGCTTCACGCCGTCGGGACCCGTCACGCGGATCTCGTCGAGGGTCGCCAGCGTCCGCCGCTCGTCCTGCGGATAGCGGACCATCAGCTTCACCTCGTGGCGGCCCCGCTGCAGCCGCATCACCTCCTCGCCGTAGAAGCTCGCCCGGATCGTGCCGGCGAGGTCGGCGAGCGACACGCCCATCGCCTCCGCCCGCGGCTTCACCTTGATCTGATACTCCCATTTGCCGGGCCGGGAGTCGTCGTCGATGTCGATCACGCCGGGATACTGGGCGAGCCACTCCTTGCACCGCTCGACCGCCGCTTCGAGCTGGGCGACGGCCTCGGGGGCGGCCGTGGTGAGCAGCTTGAACTCGATCGTCTTGCCCCCCGGCCCCATGGTCTCCGTGCCGTAGATGAGCGACTCGTTGCCGGGAAACTCCCCTGCCAGCCGCCGCCACTCGCTGGTGAACTGCTCGCTCGTCACGTCGCGAAACTGACCCTCGACGAGCTCCACGGCGACGGCGCCGACGTGGCTGCCGCTCATGCGGGCGTCGGGCCCCACTTCTCCCTGGGCCGCCACCTGGCCGACGGCCCGATGCACGAGTTGAACGATCGGCGGGCCTTCCGGCGCGAGCTTCCGCGCCGCCTCGAAGGCGGCCGACTCCAGCCGCTGCGTGGCCTCCTCGCTGACGGCCGCGGGCGTGCCGTCGGGAAACACGACCTTGGCGACCAACCGGCTCGCATCGAGCTTGGGAAAGAGCTGAAACGGCGTGACGCCGCTGCGAACGATCCCGAAGGCGGCCAGCAGGATGGCGAGAGCGGCCGCGAGCACCGACAGCCGGTTGTCGAGGCAGAAGTCGAGAAACGGCGAATAGACCGACTTCACGAACCATTTCAGGCCGCTGTCGCAGGCCCTCTGGAGCCAGGCCACCGCGGGAAGCAGCAGCCGCAACGGGTAGAGCACGATCCCGAGGATCGTGAACACGAGGTTCTTCTCGTGGGCAAGATGCCCGGGCAGCACGAGGGTCGATTCGGCGAGCGACACCAGCAGTGTGGAGATGAAGGCAAAGGGCATCACTGCGATGAACTTGCCCATCACGCCCGACACGAAGCAGAGCGGAAGGAACGTGATCACGGTCGTGAGCACGCTGGAGATGACGCTCGGCACCACCTCGACGGTGCCGTCGATGGCGGCCGCCACGAGCGTCTTGCCCATGCGGCGATGCCGCTCGACGTTGTCGCTCACCACGATCGCGTCGTCCACGACGATGCCGATCGCCATCAGGAAGGCGAACATCGAAAGCATGTTGAGCGTTTGGTCGGTGCCATACATGAGGGCCCCCGTCCCGAGCATCGAGAACGGAATGCCCATCGCCACCCAGAAGGCGATCTTGAGGTCGAGAAACAGGGCCAGCATCACGAACACGATCGCGAGCCCCTGCAGACCGTTCTCGATGAGCATCCGCAGCCGATCCTGCACGTCGATCGACTGGTCGGCCCAGACGGTGAGCTCGTAGCCCGGCGGCAGCTTCGCCCCGGCGACATAGCCCTTCACGGCGGCCACCATCGCCAGCAGGTCTTCACCGGAACTGCGGTCGATCGACACGACCATGCCGGCCCGGCCGTTGATCCGGTTGGTG